>VBGQ01000040.1 GCA_005882055.1 Chloroflexota bacterium | reverse complement strand
CGATGGCGGCCTTGCCGGCATAGATCGAGCGCCGATCCACCGGGTAGAGGGTCAGCTGCTCGAGCGCGCCGTCCTCCGTCTCCACCTCGTGGAAGCGCCCCACCGCCAGCAGCCCGGCGAAGACCAGCCCGAGCCACAGCAGGCCAGGAGCGGCATCCGCGAGGCGGCGCGGGTCCGATCCGAGGGCGAAGCCGAAGAGCAGCAGCACCAGCGCGGCGAAGGTGAGCGTGGAGACCGCGGCCTGCTTGCCGCGCACCTCGGCGAGCGCATCTTTCCGCGCGATCGCCCAGGCGACCGTCGCGTTCCGGCGCAGGGTTGTCACGGTGCCACCTCGACGGCGCGCGGAGCGGCCGGCTCGCGCGCCGGAGGCCATGCGACCACGCCATCGCCGGTGACCCGCACCACCGCGCCGCCCTGCAGCTGCACCGTAGCGTCGGCGTGGGCGGCGATGTGCTCCGTGACGTGCGCCGCGACGAGCGCGGTGACGCCCGAGCGGCGCCATCGGTCAAGCAGGCCCTCCATGAGCTGGATCCCAGCGGGATCGAGGGCGGCGAACGGCTCGTCAAGCAGCACCAAGCTAGGGCGTGCCAGGAGGACCCGACCGAGTGCCAGGCGGCGGCGCATGCCAGCGGAGAAGCCGCGCACGCGCAGGACATCGTCCTCGGCGAGCCCGACCTCATCGAGGACCTCGCCGACCCGTCCCCCGGAGCTGGCGGGCTCGAGGCCAAGCATGGTGGCCGCGAAGACGAGGTTTTCCCGGGCGGTCAGGTCGTCATAGAGGCCGGTCGCGTGCGAGAGATATGCCACCCGCGATCGAACCAGGTCGGGATGCGCGGCGACGTCCAGGCCATCCACCGCCGCGGTTCCGAAGGAGGGGCGAATCGCCGTGGCCAGGATGCGAAGCAGCGTCGTCTTGCCCGCGCCGTTGGGACCAACCAGCAGGACGCAGTGGCCTGCGGTGACGGTCAGCGAGACGCCGGCCAGCGCGGGATGACCGCCGAAGAGCCGGGCCAGCTCGTGGGTGGCGACCGCGGGTGGCAGCTGCTCGGGCGCGCCAACCGATCGAGGAGAGGAGTAGATGGTCGTCTGCGGCATGCTCGCTGAGGCGGGCTCTGGGAGTGGGTGCCTCCGCACTATGCGACCTTGCCGAAAGGTGCGTCAAATGCGCCCGATGCCTGAAACCGCGCCCGTAGATGTTGGAGGCGCGAGAGCATCCGCAGGCTGACTGCGATACTCGTGCAACCGCCCGCCAACCCGAGTCGAAAGGAGCCCAGCCCGATGCGCGTGCACCGGATTCCTTCCTCCCGACCATCCATCCTCATCGCCGCTCTTGCGATCGGCGCCCTGCTGGCGGCGTGCAGCGCGAACAACACGTCTGGCGGCTCTCAGTCGGCAGGGGCGTCGGGGTCCAACGTGGTCACCCTGTCCGGCCTGGCGTTCAGCCCGACGAGCCTCACCGTCAAGGCCGGCAGCACGGTCACCTTCCAGAACAAGGACACCGTCGATCACACGGTGACCAACGGCAAGGATGGAAAGCCCGACGCCAACGCCGCCTTCGACAAGAGCCTCCCGGCAGGTCAGTCGGTGGACATCACCTTCAGCAACGCCGGCACCTTCAACGTGACCTGCAAGATCCACTCGAGCATGAACATGACGGTCACGGTGCAGTAAGCCGGGCTTGAAGCATTAGGCCGCGGTCAACCGAGGCCGCTGGCATCGCTAGCTGCCGACGGCGGTGAAGGACGTTACGACGAACGCCTGCCGGCATCCAGCTTCTGCCTCTGACTGAGGCGGCAGCTCCGCGCCCACGAATGAGGGAATGATCCGGCACTCCGGCGAGACAGGGTCGTTGAAGTGTCCCGTCAGCTCAACGGGCGTGCCCTCCGTCGGCAGCGTGAGGTGAGCCGACGGCAAGGGCCACACGCCCAACCGAGTACCTGGGGCGCCTGGTGCGATGAGTGCCGTGCTGACGTACCAGGGGGCGTAGACGTTCGCGATCCACTCAGGTGAGTGCCGCGGGAAGCCGGTCCCGCCACAGCCGCCGCAATCGCTGCTGTAAGCGCGCACGGTGAGGGGGGTCTGCCCAAAGCAGGTAGCTGCTTTGACGGCGCCGATATCGATGAGCTGCTGCAGTGTCGTCGGTTGGGCCGGGCACGGGCCTGCCGGAACCTGGGGCGGAGGCGGGACCATCGGCGCGTTGGCCGGCGCCCAGGACACGCCGTCCGGTGATTGCCAGAGCTCGCCACCGACACCCACCCCGCTGCTTTCGGTCCAGCCGATGGCCACTGCCGCTGACGGGCCAGCGGCGAAAGTGCTCGGCATGCCAGCGCCCAGCGCAGCATCGGCCAACGCAGTACGAGACCAATGGGTACCGTCGCTCGAGGTCCAGGCTACCCGGCCGTAGGTATTCAAGTCGTAGCCCCACATGAACGCGCGGTTCGTCGTTCCCGCTGAGGCGGTGACCGAATAGCCGTTCATGAGCTGCTCGTCGGACGTCGCTGTCCAGTGCAAGGCCAAGGATCCCGTTGATCCTTCGAGGGTGCTGGTCCATACGCTACATGAGGTGGGTTCGACCAGCTGGCATGTCACCGCCACCACCCTCGAGCCGACGGCGAAGATGTGGCTGATGGCCTGGTTCCCGGACGCGTTGACTGGCGATGAGACCGCCTGCCACGCAACCTCATTGACCGAGGCGTACATCTGCTCCGGCGAATAAGCCAGGAAGCCGCCATCCACCACGACCGCTCCCGCAACATCGGGGCCGATCGAGCTGTGGGTCCACGTCTGGCCATCGGACGAGGCCCAGACGTTCGAGGTTGGGCCGGGTGGGCCGAGAATGAGGAACCCGGCAGGTCCCCCGGCGACAGCGACCGGCTCCGTCGCCGAGTCAGACGTCCATCCAGTCTCCAACGCCCACTTCTGGCCGTCCGTCGAACGCCAGACGTTGTATGGCCCGCTCAGATCCCATTTTGTGTTGGTCAAGAGGATTTCTGATGAGGTTCCGGCGACCGCTTCCATGATTCGACCGAATCCTGGGTCATCGACCGGCTGCCATGTGCTCGCGTCGGCTGGTGCGTGCAACAGCACGTTAACCCTGCCCCCCGCCGACCCGATGGCCAGAAAACCATCGTGCGTGGCGATCAGGCTGCCGATCGAGGTCCCGTCGGGAATCGACGCGATTGGCAACGGCGTCGCCGCAGCCGATCCGCTCGCGCTTGGGATCGGGGTGGCGCTCTCTGCGGCCGTGGCGGATGGGCTCGGGGTGGGTGAGGCCACGGCGAGCTCGAAGGGGAGCTTGACGAGGCCGCTCCCGATCGCCGCGGCAGCCCCGACCGTCGCCGCCACGAGCAACGCCGCGGCCAGCAGGACCCAGCGAGCCGACGTGCGCCGTCGCGCGCCGACGTGTGCTTCGCGCTCGAGCCGCTCGAAGAGGGACTCGTTGAACGCCGGATCGGGGTCCGCCTGCTCTTCGAGCGAGCGGAAGAGACGGGTCAGCTGATCGTCGTTCATCGGTCTGGCGCTCCGTAGACGCTTCCCAAGGCCTCACGCGCTCGCGAGAGGAGGGATTCGGTCGCCTTCTCTGAGCGACCGATGGTGGATGCGATCTCGCGGACCGGCATCTGGTCGAGGTAGCGCAGGGTCATGACAATTCGCTGCTCACCCGGGAGCCGGGCAAGTGCCGATTCCACCCCAGATCGCAGCTCGTGCTGCGACCACGAATCAGACTGCCCCGGCGATTCCGACACCAGGCGGAGCTGACGCCGGCTGTCCCGGCCGGCGCGGCGGTAGTGATCCAACAGCTTGTGGCGCCCGATGCCGCACAGCCAGGTGACTGCGTCGGACCGCCCGTCGTGGCTCGCCCTTCGGCGCACGGCTTCAACGAACGTCTGCTGCGTAAGCTCCTCGGCGAGATCCGGGTCGCTGCCACAGCGGGCCAGCAGGTATCGGTACACGCGCGGCAGCGCCAGCTCGTACCACACACGGAAGGCGGCCTGGTCCGCCACGATGGCGTTCAGGTTCTCCGGCTCGGCGCTCAGATGCGCTTGCAAGGTCATCGGCAAGTTAGTCGCTTGGCGGACGGCAAATCCTTCGGTGGCGCCTGGTATTCAGACCCGCGTATCGCGCTCTGGGAGGTCCCGCCACTCCGGTTGACCCTCCATAGGGCCGGTGATACCGTTTGCCGCCCTATGGAGCCTGGCCTGCAATCGACCTCAGCCGCGCACGTCCGCTCGCGTGCGGAACGGAGGGCCGCGGCCCTGCGCGCCGAGAGCGCAGCGACCGCTGCGCTGAACACGCTGGGGCAGAAATGGGTGCTCCGCATCGTCCACGCGCTGGGTGACCGCACCCAGCGCTTTTGCGAGCTGCAGGACGCGCTGGGTGGCGCCAACTCCGCGACGCTCTCGCAGCGCCTCAAGCTCCTCGAGGACGAAGGGCTGATCGATCGGCGCCTGGTCTCCGAGGTCCCTCCCTGGGTCGAGTACTCGCTGACCGAGAAGGGCGCCGACCTGCGCCGCGCCATCGGTCCCATCGACCTCTGGGCGGACCGATGGGCCGCAGGCCCCGCCAGCCGGCAGTGAGGGCGCGGTGAGCCACCCGGTCATCGAGGAGCGCCCGGTCGCCCACGGCGACGCGATGAACGTGGTTCGCCAGGCGATCGCCGAGGCTCCCGGCCCCGAGGCCGCCGCGCAGCGCGCCGTCGAGGAGCTGCACGAGCGTTTCCCGCACTACGACTGGGTCGGGATCTACTGGGTCGACACGGGCGGGACCGACCTCATGCTGGGGCCGTGGATCGGTCCCGAGGCGACGGAGCACACGCGCATCCCCATCGGCACCGGCATCTGCGGAGCTGCCGCTGCCTCCGGCCAGACGCAGGTCGTCGACGACGTGAATGCCGATCCCCGCTACCTGGCCTGCTTCGCGACGACCCGCAGCGAGATCGTGGTGCCCGTCCTCGCTGAAGGGCAGGTGGTCGGTGAGATCGACATCGACGCGACCGATCCCGCCGCGTTCGACGAGACGGACCGCATCTTCCTCGAGGAGATCGCCGCCCTGCTCGCGCCCCTCCGCCCGCGTCCCTGACGCGCATCCCCTCGCGTAACCCGCCGCGTAGACCGGGTGAGATGGCGACCACCCCCGAACAACCGAGCGATTCCCCCGCTGCCGAGGCGCCGGGCCGTGGTCTCTTCGAGGAGATCTACGAGGCGCAGGTGGTGCCCATCTATCGGTTCATCTACGCGCGCGTGGGGAACGCACCGGATGCGGAGGACCTGACCGCGCAGGTCTTCATGCGCGCCGTCGAGCAGCTGGATACCACGCGGGACATGGGACAGATCGTCAGCTGGCTGTACCGGGTCGGCCAGAACGCGATCGCCGACTACTGGCGTGCCTTCTACCGCCTGCCGGTCATCGGGACCGATCAGGTGGGCGCCGGCTGGGAGCCAGCCGACACGTCCGAGCGGTCAGGCCCGGAGGCTTCACGGGAGAGATCGGGCGCCGGCGAGGACCGCGCCAGGAAGCAGGTCGATTCGCTGCTGCGGCGCCTCCCCGCGAATTACCGGCGCGTGCTCGAGCTGCGCTTCATCCAGCGCCTGAGCGTGGCCGAAACGGCCGACGAGATGGGGATCACGCGCGGCAACGCCAAGGTGCTGCAGTACCGCGCCCTTCGCAAGGCCGCGCTCGTCGGGGAGGCCGCCGATGGCTGACGAACGGGACCTCGCCGAGCGCTTCGACCACTACCTGGATGCGCTGATCAACGGCGGCCGGCCATCGCCGGACGATGTCGGCAACCCCGATGAGGCTGGCATGGCGCGCACCGCAGCCGAGCTCGCCGCGGCAGCGAGCGTCGCGCAATCCGGAGCGCCAGCCGCGGATCCGGATCCCGCCTTCGTGGAGCAGCTGCGGCTCCGCATGCGGCAGGCCGACCAGGCCATCGCATCGGTGCAGGTTTCGCTGCCCGTGCGCGGTGCCCGACCGCCGGCGCCGGCCGAGCCCGCCGGACAGCTCACGCGGATCCGCGTCAGCCGTCGCGGGCTGC
>VBGQ01000039.1 GCA_005882055.1 Chloroflexota bacterium | reverse complement strand
CAGATCCTGACCGATGCCGGCATGAAGGTGCTCGACGGCGACGCCGTCCAGCTCGCAGGCATCGGGTTCGCGGGTACCAAGGGCTTCGCGGGCGGTTTCGACATCCACTCGCTGGGCGCGTGGGGAGAAACCGCAACCAAGGCGTTCGTGCAGGCCGCCATCGACGAGGCGATGAAGCTCGAGGCAGGGCTGGCTCGGCTGCGCACGCGATCCCGCGTGGCACTGCTTCATTACTCGCCGATCTCGGGGACAGTTCGCGGCGAGCCGGAGCAGATCTACCCGTTCCTCGGCTCGAGCCGTCTCGAGGATCCAATCGATCGCATGGAGGTCAGTGCCGTCTTCCATGGCCACGCGCACCACGGTGCGACGGAGGGGAGGACGAGGCACGGGGTGCCCACCTACAACGTGTCCCTGCCACTGCTGCTGGCGGCCGGGCGACGGGCGCGGCCATTCCGCGTCGTGGAGCTCCCGGTGGAGGCCTCGATGCCGGACGAAGGCGGGAACGAGCTGACGCCGGTGCAGGCACGGACGCGGAGCTGAGGCAAGGAGTCCATGGTCGTCAACGACCGCCTGCGGGCCAACATCGACGTCTCGCCCAGGACGGCTGCCTTCTACGACGCGGTCATCACCGCGCTCGAGGAGGAGCGGTTGCCGTTCATGCTCGGTGGCGCGTTCGCCTTCGAGGTCTATACCGACATCGGCGGGCAGACCAAGGATCTGGACCTCTTCCTCCACCCGCGCGACGTGGATGCCGCAATGGCGGCGCTCGCCAAGCGAGGGTACGAGACGGAGATGAAGGCCAGGCATTGGCTCGGCAAGGTCAAATCCGAGCGGGACTTCGTCGACATCATCTTTGGCTCGGGGAACGGGCTGGCGCCGGTCGATGACGCGTGGTTCGAGCACGCGCTGCCCGCTGAGGTGCTTGGTCACGAGGTGCGGCTCATCCCCGTCGAGGAGATGCTCTGGTCGAAGTCGTTCATCATGGAGCGCGAGCGCTACGACGGCGCCGACATCGCGCACCTGATTCGCGTCGCGGGCCGCACCATGGACTGGCGCCGCCTGGTCGATCGCTTCGACCGATTCTGGCCGGTGCTGCTGGCGCATGTCGTCCTGTACGACTTCGTCTATCCGGCGGATCGAGGACGCGTCCCGGACTGGGTCCGCGCCGAGCTGTTGGGTCGAGCGCAGGAGGGGGCCGTCGACCCGGCCGCGGTCGAGGATCGTGTCTGTTTCGGCACCGCGCTTTCGCGCGCGCAATATCTCCCGGACGTCGAGGGCTGGGGCTATCGGGATGGTCGCCTGTCGCCGTACGGGGGACTGACCGAGTCAGATGTCGAGCATGAGACGGCGCGGATGCGGAAGGAGCTCGACCTCTAGGCGCGCGCAGGTTGCGTTACGCTTGCGCCCACCATGGCCATCGACAGCGACGAGGTCCGTTCGCGAGCAGACGAGCTGCTCGATGCGGGCGCGCACGATCCGCTCGACACGATGCGCCATTCCGCGGCACACGTCATGGCGTCGTCCGTCATGCAGCTGTTTCCGGAGGCAAGGCTGGGCATCGGTCCGGCCATCAAGGACGGCTTCTACTACGACTTCGAGCTGCCGCGGCCGCTGACCCCAGCCGATCTCGAGGCAATCGAGGCCAAGATGCGCGAGCAGGTCGCCGCGGACGTACCGTTCGAGCGGAGCGAGCTGTCGCGAGATGAGGCGCTGGCCGAGCTGGAGCACAGCGGCCAGCCGTTCAAGGTGGAGATCGTCCGCGAGCTGCCTGCCGATCCGCCGCAGGTGATCAGCTTCTATCGGCACGACGGCTTCGTCGACCTGTGCCGCGGACCGCATGTTCCGTCGACCGGGCGACTTGGCCCGTTCAAGCTGCTGAACAGCGCCGCGGCCTATTGGCGCGGCGACGAGACGCGGCCGATGCTGCAGCGCATCTACGGGACCGCGTGGGACACGCAGGCCGATCTCGATCGGTACCTGTGGCGCCTCGAAGAGGCCAAGAAGCGCGACCACCGCAAGCTCGGGCGGGAGCTCGACCTCTTCACCTTCCACCCCGAGTCGCCCGCCGCGCCGTTCTGGCACCCGCGAGGCATGGCGCTGTGGCGCGCGCTCGAGGCATGGTCGCTCGAAGTGCGCCGCGACGGCGGATTCGCGGAGGTGCGCACGCCGAGCCTCGTGCGCCGCGAGCTCTGGCAGCAGTCGGGCCATTGGGATCTCTACCAGGACAACATGTTCGTGCTGGACGCGGACGAGCACGTGGCCGGCTTGAAGCCGATGAACTGCCCGGAGGAGATCCTGGTCTACAAGACTCGCGCCCGCAGCTACCGCGACCTGCCGATGCGCTTCGCCGACTATTCCACGCTCTTCCGGAAGGAGCGCACCGGAGCTCTGGCGGGTCTCTTCCGCGTGCGACAGCTGACCCAGGACGACAGCCACGTGTTCTGTCGGGAGGACCAGGTCGCCGACGAGCTGCGGCTGGCCCTGAACCTGGTGCAGCGCCAATTCGCGCCGTTCGGATTCTTGCCGACCTTCAAGCTGGCCACGCGACCGGAAAAGAAGCTCGGCTCCGACGAGTTCTGGGACATGGCCGAGGGCCGGTTGCGTGAGGCACTGGATGCGGAGGCGCTCGCCTACCAGCTGGACCCGGGCGGTGCGGCCTTCTACGCGCCAAAGGTCGACGTGTTCATCGAGGACGCGCTGGGTCGCGAGTGGCAGATGGCGACTATCCAGCTCGACTACCAGCTTCCGCAGCGCTTCGACCTCGAGTACCGGTCAGGCGAGGGCCATTTCGAGCGCCCGGTGATGATCCACTATGCGATCTACGGCACCTTCGAGCGCTTCACCGGGATCATCGTCGAGCACTTCGCGGGGGCCTTCCCCCTGTGGCTGGCGCCGGTGCAGGTCATGGTGGTTCCCATCGCCGACCGCCATCTCGAGTACGCCTCGGAGGTGCGCGAGGCGCTGGATGCCGCCGGGATCCGCGCCGAGATCGACGATCGCTCCGAGCGGATGCAGGCCAAGCTGCGCGACGCGCAGGAGCAGCAGATCCCGGTGATGCTGGTCGTGGGCGATCGCGACCAGGAGGCGCGCGCGGTGAGCCCGCGCCTGCGCACCGGAGCGTCGTCGCAGGGCGTCCCGCTCGAGGAGTTCGTGCAGGAGCTGGGCCGGAGGGTTGCATCCCGGGAGCTCTGGCCACGTGCCGAGCCAGCGTCGGAGGAGGCGGGCTCTCCCTCGGAGCAGCGCGAGGCGTCAACCGCCGCGTCGTGAGACCCCGCGTCCTGCATCCCGCCACCCGGTTCCCGGGCAGGCCGCGCCTCCCGTGAGGAAGATGCGCGCGGTCGGCCAGCTGGCGCTCCTCTCGACGAACCCGACCCGCTGCGCCGACTTCTATGAGCAGGCCTTTGGGTTCAAGGTGCGTGCCTCCGATGGCGAGGGCGTGGATCTCGAGCTGGGTGGCTTCGAGCTGAGCTTCCGACGCGGCGGCCAGGCGACCCGCGACGGCATCCAGATCGGGTTCCGCGTCGAGACGGCGGCGGAGGTCGACGCGTGGTCACAGGAGCTCGCGCAGCGGGGCTTCGCGCTCGTCGCGCCGCCCTCCGGCGATCGCTGGGAGGGGAGCCGATCCTTCCGCCTCGCGGACCCGGATGGCCGGCAGGTGGCGATCTTCTATGACTACCCCCGCTGACCTCCCGCTGGCTCCGCTTCGTTGACCACGAACGCCCCTTCGGGTATAGTCGCGCGGCGTTTTCGCGTCGAAGAGGGCCACCCGTCCGTATCGGCAGGTGGCCTGTTTGTTAAGGAGCAGTAGAAGATCGCAAGGGACCTGCGCGTCAATGAGATGATCCGGATCCGCGAGGTGCGGGTCATCGATGATGAAGGCCAGCAGCTGGGCGTCATGGCGACGCAGGATGCGCTGGCGCTGGCACAGGAGAAGGGCCTCGACCTCGTGGAGGTCGCGCCCACCGCGGTCCCGCCGGTCTGCCGCATCCTCGACTTCGGCCAGTACAAGTACGAGATCCAGAAGCGCGAGCGCGAAGCTAAGAAGAAGCAGAAGTCGCAGACCTTCAAGGAGATCCGCCTCCGGGTCAAGATCGACACCAACGACCTGCGCACCAAGCTGCGGCGGGCCGGGGAGTTCCTCGACGACGGAGATCGGGTGAAGGTGACCGTCCAGTTCCGCGGGCGCGAGATGACCCACGCCAACCTCGGGCGCGACCTGCTCGACAAGGCGGCCGGCATGCTGACCGAGCACGGGACCATCGAGCGTCCACCGCTCCTCGAGGGGCGAAGCATGTACATCGTGATGGCCCCCATCGACAAGCGGGCCGAGAGGAAGACAGAGACCAGCGAGGGCGAAGCCGCGAATGGCCAGCCCGAGGGACAGGCCGCCAACGGGACCGGGCGGGAGACCATCGGTGACGCGCTCGTGGCGCGCGGCCAGCTCCCTCCAAAGGAGACGG
Source organism: Chloroflexota bacterium (assembly GCA_005882055.1). GTDB lineage: Bacteria > Chloroflexota > Limnocylindria > QHBO01 > QHBO01 > CF-82. Next base: position 1,545 of record VBGQ01000039.1, on the reverse strand, counting down.
CCGAGGCGCCACAGCCACCAGCGGAGCACTGAATTTCAATGCCGAAGATGAAGACCCACAAGGGGACCGCCAAGCGGTTCAAGAAGACCGGATCGGGGAAATGGGTGCGCCCCAAGGCCTGGCGCGGCCACCATCTCGAGATCAAGTCCAGCAGCCGAACGCGTCGCTACGCGGGCAAGGCCGTGGTCAGCTCCGCGCACAACGCGCAGCTCGAGCGGCTCATGCCGTACGCGAAGTAGGCGCTGATGGCTCGAGTCAAGCGCGGCGTCGCCGCCCACAAGCGGCACAAGAGGCTTCTTCGCCAGGCCGAGGGGCGCCGGGGGACCCGCTCGAAGCTCGTCCGCCCGGCGCGCGAGGCGCTCTTCCATGCGCTGGTCTACGCCTATCGGGATCGGAGGACGCGAAAGCGCGTCATGCGGCGCCTGTGGATCGAGCGCATCAATGCTGCCTCGCGCGCGCACGGCATCCCGTACAGCCGCCTGATCGCCGGCCTGAAAGCAAGCGGGGTCGAGGTCGACCGCAAGGTCCTTGCCGACCTGGCGGTGCGCGACGAGGCCGCCTTCGCCAAGATCGTCGATACCGCCAAGTCCTCGTTTAGCGGCTAGCCGGCGTCACCGACGCCGGCCTCTCGGCCCTGCTCCGATTTGCGGAGCGGGGTCGTTTTCGTTCAGGCGACAATCCGGGCACGAGAGATGGACCGATGGCGACCGAACCGATGACAGCAGCCGACCTGCGCTCAGCGCTGGAGCGCGTGCGCGCCGAGGTTCGCCAAGGGGTGGATCGGGCCACCGCAGCCGACCTCGAAGCGCTGCGCATCAGGGTCCTCGGACGCTCGGGTGAGCTGACCGTCCTGCTCCGTCAGCTAGGCAGCCTGGACGCATCCGAGCGGCCGGCCATTGGAGCGCTGGCCAACGAGGTGCGTCGCGAGGTTGAGGATGCGATCGCGGCTCGCACGGCAGCGCTCCACTCCGGCGATCTGGAGCACCGGCTGACGAGCGAGCGGATCGACCTGACCGCGCCGGGACTGCCGGTTCGGGTTGGGCACCTCCATCCCACGCTCACCGTGGAGCGCGAGCTGCGCGAGATCCTCCACGGGTTCGGGTTCGAGGTCTTCGAAGGGCCGGAGATCGAGGACGACTGGTGGAACTTCGAGGCGCTCAACATCCCGCCGGACCATCCGGCGCGAGACCTGTGGGACACCCTGTACGTCGCCGAGCCCGGCAGCTGGGAGGCCGGCGCTCCGCGGCCGGCCGAGGACGGCACGATCCTGCGCACGCATACCTCACCGGTGCAGATCCGCGCCATGCGAGCCCTGACTCCGCCGATCCGTGTGATCATGCCGGGCCGCTGCTTCCGGTACGAGGCGGTGGACGCCAGCCACAGCTTCGAGTTCTTCCAGGTCGAGGGCCTGGTCGTCGACCGCGACACCTCGCTGGCTGACCTGAAGGGCATGCTCGAGGAGTTCGCGCGTGCGCTTTATGGCGGCGGCACCCGCACTCGCTTCCGGCCTGGCTATTACCCGTTCACCGAGCCGTCGGTGGCGTT
>VBGQ01000038.1 GCA_005882055.1 Chloroflexota bacterium | reverse complement strand
AACCCAGTGGGAAGCTCGAGGCTCTGCGGCAAGACCGCGATGCGTCGGGCGAGCTCCATGCGGGACCATGCGGTTGCCGGGCGGCCGAACAGCACGAGCTCCCCGCGGTCGGGCGTCAGAGTCCCGGAGAGAAGGCGAAGAAGCGTCGTCTTGCCGCTCCCGTTGGTCCCGACCAGCGCCAGCAGCTCCCCGGCGTCGAGCGACAGGTCGACACCACGCAGCACCTCACGGCGACGCCCACCCGGGAGCGGATAGGCGAAGGCCGTGCCGCCTGCGCTCGCGACCGGAGCAACGGCGATCGCTGCCGCGGGAGCGCTCACGACTCCCCCACCCTCACGCGTCGCGAGCGTACGAGCAGCCAGATGAAGAACGGCGCCCCAATCAGCGCGGTCACGATCCCCACCGGAATCCCGCCCGCCAGCCGCGCGCCCAGGTCCGCGAGCGCCAGCAGAGCCGCGCCATAGAGCAGGCTGGCCGGCAGCAGGAGCCGATGGTCAGGCCCCGTTGCCAGTCGGAGCAGGTGTGGGACGACCAGCCCCACAAAGCCGATCGTCCCCGAGATGGCGACGACCGCCGACGTCGCCAGGCTGGCAAACACCGTCAGCAGCAGGCGTTCCCGCCCCGGGTCGATGCCCAGGTGGCTCGCCTGCGCCTCGCCCAGGAGGAGGACGTTCAGCCGTCGCCATCGAGCCAGCAGCAGGAGGAGGCTGACGAGCACGAGCGGCGCGGACAGCCCCAGGTTGCGCCAGGCCGATCCGTCCAGCGACCCCATCAGCCAGGCGAAGATGGCGCCCAGGTGGTTGCCGGAGAAGTACATCAGCAGCGCGACCCCGGCGGAGAGGACCGACGACACCGCATAGCCGGTGAGGAGCAGCGTCACGGCACCGCCGCGGGCGGCGCGCGCCACCGCCGAGACGAGCAGCACCGCGCCCAGGCCGCCGCCAAAGGCGAGCACCTGGACCGTTCCCACGCCCAGCCACGCGCTACCTGTGCCCAACGCCAGGCCGGGCAGCAGGGCCGGCAGCATCAGCGCGGCGATCGCGCCGAGAGACGCACCCGAGGCGGTCCCGATGATGTACGGGTCGGCGAGTGGATTGCGCAGCACGGCCTGGAAGGTCGCTCCGGCGACCGCCAACCCCCCGCCCACCAGCATCGAGGTCAGGACGCGGGGAAGCCGTACCTGGGTGATGATCTGCTCAGTTGGCGCGCTCCAGGTGACCTGGGCCGGAATCCCCAGCAGCCGATGTCCCAGGATGGCGACGGTGTCGCCCAGGCCCACGCCCACGGAGCCAAGCGCGAGGGCCACGGTCCCCGCGGCAGTGAGCAACACCAGGCCGCCGCCCAGCACCAGGCCGGTCTTGGTCAGGCTGGGCCCACCGACGATCGAGCGCGGCCGAACGGCCGCGGCGGCGCGCATCAGGGACCGAACAGGTCTGGATGAATGGCGCGCGCCAGCGCCTCGAGGCCCTCGACGATCCGCGGCCCGGGACGCGTCGTCACCACGTCGTCGGTGTAGGGCAGGACCTTGCCAGAGCGCACCGCGCTGATCTGCCCCCAGCCGGAGCGGGCACGAAGCGTGGTGATCGCTTTGGGCTGCGTGGCCAGCGTGGGGTCATAGCTCGCGTCGCCGAGCAGGACCAGCTCCGGATCGGCGGCGATCAGGTCCTCGAGCTGGATGGCACCAGACTGCGCGTCGCCGGTCACCGGCGAACCGCCCGCGAGGGTGATCAGCGATGCGAGGAACGAGTCCTTGCCGGCGGTGTAGATGGTCCCCTCGAAAACACTCACCTCGTAGAAGGTGCGCGGCCGAGGCGCCGCCGCGACGGCATCGCTGACGGCCTTCACGCGCTGACGCATCGAGGCGATCGTCGATTCCGCCTTCTGCGGTACGCCGAGCGCGCGCCCGACGAGGTCGATGTCGCGATAGACGCCATCCAGGTTGCGCGGATAGAGCGTCATCACCTGCAGGCCGAGGTCGCTGAGCTGTTTGATGGCAGCCTCGGAGGTGAGGCCGTTGCCAGCCGCGAGGACGAGGTCCGGTCGGGCGGCGACCACCTTCTCGGCGTCGACCTTTGCCTGCACCACGACGTGGGCCACGGTCTTGACGTTGGGCGGGTAATCGTCGAAATCGGTCACGCCGGTGAGGGCGTCGCAGGCGCCCAGCACGCACACGATCTCCGTGTTGGAGGGCGCCAGGCTCACGACGCGCTGGGGACGAGCCAGCAGCGTGATGGTGCGACCGGCGTCATCAGTCAGCGTCAGGGGGAACGAGACCGATGGCGCCGCGCTCGGGGTGGCGGCGGGCGAGGAGGTGGTCGAGGGCGTCTGGCCGCAGGCAGCCAGCAACACGAGAAGGGCGACGAGCGGAGCGAAGACGGGGCGAAGGCGAACGCGAGCCATGGTGATGCCGTTCCCTTTCACACGAGGGTCGTGACATCGCGTCCGGCTGGGCGACCTGGCTCCCGACTCCGTGGCCATCGTGGGCACGGAGCGCGGATACAGTTGCGGGACAGCGCCGGCCTTGCACCGGCTTCGCCATTTGCCCGCCGGCCTTTCGGCGGCGGCACCCGACGCGGTCTTCGGTTGGTAAGGGCCGGATGGTACCAAACGGCCCGCCGACCTTGGGCCGGCGGGCCGCGATTCTTTGGTGGACCGGGGACCTAACGGCCCGCGGTCACCTCCTCCGCGTGGCTGTAGAGCGGCGTCTCCCGGGCGTGCTCGCTGAGCATGGGGTCGAGCATCTTCTGGGCGGCGAGGGTGTGAGCGCATCCGCCGGCACTCGCGAACAGATGGCAGTCGCAGTGCCAGTGGTCGTCATCCAGGCTGATCCGATGGCTGCCGTTGTCCCCGGCGAAGATGGCCTCGAACCGCTGGACCTTCACCCGGTCGGGCTCGTGCGCGTAGCGCATTGCCTTCTCGACCTTGCCCATCATGCTCGAATGCACCGTGGCTGCCCTCCTTGGCGCCGGTGCAGCCGGCGCCAACTTCGTGTTGGCGCCCGTCAGTCCGTGGCCCTGGCGAGCCGCTCCTTCAGCATCGCGAGCAGTGTAACCGGGGTCGGGTCCGTCTGGTAGAGGATCGCCAGGTAGACGCTCACGAGGTCCCCGAAGGCGACGGCACCAAGGACCCGCGCCAGGCGAGACGGCCCTTCCGACCAATACGCCGATCGGTTCGTGGCGCGCTCCCCAAGCAGCTCCTCGACGACCCGGTAGCGCGCCGTGATCTCCGCTGGCTCTTCGCGATCGCGGACCTGCATGACGTACAGCGCATCAGAGAGCTCGCGCGGATTGAGCGAACCCTCGATGGCGTTGTGGTTCGCCTCGGGCATCGGCTCGAACATGGCCCAGGCCTTGGCGTTCTCGTTGAGCTGCGTCTTCCAGCGGTGCGCGACCGGTTCCATGGGGCCCGCGCCATAGACGACCGGGATGCGGCCGAAGACCGACCAGGCGAGCTGCTTCGCCGGATTCGCCTCCGTCTCGATGCCGGGCGCATTGCGCTCCAGCAGCGCGTCGAGCGATTCGACGACCGGACCCAGCGGGTCAGGATCGCTCAGCAGGCCCGCGCCGACCAAGAGCTCGTGCAGCAGGCCGACTCCGTAGCCAATCGCAGCGCGAGGCTGCCCCGGCGCCTCGTAGCGCAGCAGCGGCGCGCCGTCCTCCTGAGCCCGCCGGGCGAGCTCGCCACCGGTCGAGATGACCACCAGCGGCAGTCCCTTCTCGCGCGCCTCGCCGGCAGCGCGCAACGTCTCGACCGTCTCGCCGGAATGGCTTGCTGCGATGACCAGGGTCCGGGGCCCCGCCCACGCCGGGAGCTCGTAGTTGCGGTGCACGACCAGCGGGACGCGAAGGCGCTCCGCGGCAATCCCCGCCGCCAGGTCGCCTCCGATCGCGCTGCCGCCCATCCCCAGCACCAGCACCGCGTCTACGTCGCGGTAGCGGGACTCCAGCGTGGTCGCGGCCGCGATGCGTCGGGCCTGGGCGAGCTGCCGAGGGAGGGCTCGCACACTGCCAAGCATGTCGCTGGTGTCGATGCGCGCCAGGATCGCCGGATCGTCGAGGGTGATCGCCTCCTCGGGGAGGGGCGGACGCCGGTCGTCGCCGTCGTCTGCCTCATCTCGGCGCCCGGGTTCCTCGTCCGCGTGCTTGTACCCGAAGAAGTCGCGCGCGTCCATGCAGTCAGCCGGCAGCCGCAGAGGCCGCGGCCGGCGCGGCCGTTGATGGGACGGCGATGCGCCGCCCCTCCGCGAGCAGCGCGTCGACGTCCTCTGGTGTGCGGGCCTCGACGTAGATCCGGAGCAGCGCCTCGGTTCCCGAGAAGCGAATCAGCAGCCACGAGCCATCGTCGCGGTGGAACTTGAACCCGTCGTTGGTGTCGAGCGCCTGGCGCTCCACTACCGGCCGCCCGGCCAGCGCCTCCGGCGCCTGCTCGCCAAGCCGCGCCAGCGTATCGGTCTTGATGCGCTCGTAACCCTCACGCGCGAAGCGGATGTCGATCCGGTTGTAGTACGAGGGTCCGGCGAGCGCCTGGAGCTCGGCGAGCACCTCGGAGGCCTGCTTGCCCTTCGAGAGCCACAGGTCGAGCAAGAAGAGGCCCGACGCCAGGCCATCGCGCTCGGGGATATGCATGCCGAACCCGAAGCCGCCGGACTCCTCGCCGCCGATCACCGCCTGGGTCTCGATCATCTTGGGACCCACGAACTTGAACCCCACCCCGGTCTCGTAGGCCTGGGTGCCATAGATCTCGGCGAGGCGCTTGGCCATGGAGGTGGTGGTGACGGTGTAGACGGCTGGACCGATGAGGCCCCGCACGTCGAGCAGGTACCAGTACAGCAGCCCGTAGACCTGCAGCTGGTTGACGAAGACCCCCTGCTCGGTTGCCATCCCCACGCGGTCCGCGTCGCCGTCGAATGCGATGCCGATCTCCGCGCCCCAACGCGGGATCTCCTCGAGCCACTCGTCGATGTTCGGGCGGATCGGCTCGGGGTTGACCCCGCCGAAGAACGGGTTGCGCTCGGTGTGCAGCTCGCGAACGGTGATGCGGCCGTCGCCCAGCAGCCGCGTGAACCAGCCAGCCCCAGAACCGTACAGCGGCTCGACCAGCACCCGGCGATCCGCCGCCCGGACCTTCTCGATGTCGACCACCCGCGCCAGCTGATCGCGAAACCTCGGGTACGGGTCGAAGGTCTCGACCAGGCCCGCCATGCTGGCGTCATCGAACTCGCGGCGTGGCGGAATCTCGTCCTCCGGGTGGCGGTCCATGGTGGCCTCGATGGCCGCCAGCATCTGTGGAGCGGCGGCCCCGCCGGTGTCGGCCTTGACCTTGAACCCGTTGTCCGTCCACGGATTGTGGCTGGCGGTGATGACGATCCCAGCGCCCGCGCGAAGCTCGCGGGTGAAGAAGCTGCCGACCTGGGTTGGCACAGCATCAGGCGGCATGAAGCTGCGGATGTCATGCGCCGCCAGCACCTCGACGCAGGCCCGCGCGAAGTACTCCGATGCGAAGCGGCGATCGTGCGCAACCACGACGCCTCTGTCGGCACCCCCGTTCTCGAGGAGGTACTCGGCCACGCCGCGGGCGCAGCGACGGACGTTGTGGAACGTGTAGTCCTCGGCGATGGCCGCGCGCCAGCCGTCCGTGCCGAACTTGATCTTGGTCAATGCAACTCGTCGGGCACTCGTTGGGAGGCATTCATGGTAGCCACTCGTCGTCAGCGTGGCGAGGTCGAGGCATCGCGGCCGGCGGAGATGCCGTCCAGCCCGGCCTGGAGCTCGGCGAGCCGTGGCTTGATCGGCTCCCGCGGCCCGATTCGGATTGGTTCTGCGACCCGCACACCGATGCGACAGAACGGCAGCGGAAGGTATTGGCGGTCCCAGCGACCGGTGAGGCGGATCGCGGGTCGCACGCTCAGCGACCAGGGCACCACCGGCAGGCCCGACTCCCGCGCCACGATGAGCGTCCCGGGCTTGGCGAGGTGCGCCGGGCCGAATGGCCCGTCCGGCGTGACGATCAGGCTGAAGCCCCGCTCCGCCAGCCGCGCCATGCGGATCGCGAATGCCCGGCCCGCCACGCGATCACCTTCTGGTGGGAGCTCGAAGATGCGCATCGGGGTACCGCTGCGCTCGAGCATGGAGCTGACGACGGCTCCCCGGAAGCCCTGCGTCGAGAAGGAGGCGTGCGGCAGGTCGCCCCGCACCTTCCGGGCGGTGACGAAGGCGCACATGTTGCCCTCGTGCCAGAAGGCGAGGACCGCCTGTTCTCGGCCCACGGGGCCTACCAC
>VBGQ01000037.1:3756-20597 GCA_005882055.1 Chloroflexota bacterium | reverse complement strand
AGAGCGAGCACCCCGATCGTGTAGACCTGGTCCTCTTTGCAGCTGAGCGTGAGGATGCAGAAGCACCACATCGCGACCCGGTGCCCGCGAATACCCGCCCACGCCGCAAGCAGCGCGAAAGCAAGCGCCATGTTCTCCGGGTGGAAGAAGTCGCGCGCGGCTTCCTGAATCGCAGCCCAGAAGGGAATCGGCGCCGACAGGGCAACCGCCAGCCAGGGCGTCTCGGCCCGGTCGGCGGGGAGGATGGCGCGGAAGAACAGATAGGCAGCCGGCGCGGTGGCGGCGAGCCCGGCTGAGGAAAAGATCAACAGCACCGCGGGGCTGGGCCAGATCTTCTCCACGGCCGCCAGGACGAGAAAGATCAGCTCGAAGTGGATGCCCAGGAAGTTGGCCCGGGCGAAGCTCGTGTAAAAGCCCTGCCCTTGCGAGATGTTCCAGATGACCTGCTGGTCGTAGGCGAAGTCCCACGCCGAGCCGGTCAGCCCGTAAAGCCGCTCCAGCTCGGCGTGCAGCGTCCAGACGAAAGCGATCGCGCCGGCCAACACCGGAACTGCGGGAAACATCCACCCCGTGTCGCTCCGGACATCGCTTCGCGAAACGCGCCCCAGGGCAGCCTCGGCGGTCATTGAGCGTCGAGCTTAAAGTCCTCCCCACCTCCAGTGGGGAGGTGGCGGGCGCAAGCCCGCCGGTGGGGCGGCATAATCGGCTACATGCCCCGCCAGGCCGCGACGGACACGCCGCACGTATCGGTGATCGTGCTGGTCTACAACGAGATCGACAGCGCCGAGCCGCTGCACCGCGAGCTGATTGGAGTGCTCGAGGCTCTCGGAATCTCCTTTGAGGTGCTCTACATCGACGACGGCAGTCGCGACGGCAGCACCGAGAAGCTCGGCCAGATCGCGGCGCGCGACGCACGGGTTCGCGTCGTCAGCTTTCGCCGCAACTTCGGGCAGACGGCTGCCGTGCAGGCCGGGATCGATTACAGCCATGGTGACGTGCTGGTATTCCTGGACGGCGACCTGCAGAACGACCCGCATGACATCCCGCACCTCCTCGAGAAGGTCGATGAGGGATACGACGTGGTCAGCGGTTGGCGTCGCGACCGGCGGGACGACGCGAGCCGCGTCCTGCCGTCGAGGATCGCCAACTGGGTCATCGCGAGGGTCACCGGTGTTCGCCTGAGCGATTTCGGCTGCACCCTCAAGGCGTATCGACGGGAAGTCATCCAGGACGTGAGGCTCTACGGCGAGATGCACCGCTTCATTCCCGTGTACGCGTCGATGGTGGGCGCGCGCATCACCGAGCTCCCCGTCAATCACCGGCCTCGGACCTATGGCAAGTCGAAGTACTCGCTATCGCGGACTTCGAGGGTGATGCTCGACCTGATCACGGTCAAGCTGCTGGGCAGCTACTCGACCAAGCCCATGTACTTCTTCGGATTTGCCGCCTTTGCGCTATGGGCGCTCGCCCTTGTCTTCGCGGCCATCGTCATCGGGCAAAAGGTGCTACCTCCGTACGTCTACGCGCACAACAACCCGCTGCTCCTTCTGTCGCTCGTGCTCGTCATCGTCGGCGTGCAGTTCATCCTGATGGGCCTGCTGGCGGAGCTTTCGATCCGCACCTACCACGAGTCTCAGGCGAAGCCTCCGTACGTGGTGCGGGAGGTGATCGAGAAGTCCCCCCACCGGCAGCCGGCGACCGACGGGAGACCCGCGCTCCGCAGCCGGTGACCCGCAGCTAGATGTGCGGAATCTGCGGCATCGCCGGAGGCGACCCTGCGCGGGCTCGCGAGCTCGTGCAGCGGATGTGCGGATCGATGGTCCATCGGGGCCCGGATGACGAGGGAAGCGTCCGGCTCGGCGACGTAACCCTCGGTATGCGACGGCTCTCGATCATCGACATCGAGGGTGGCCATCAACCGATGGCCAATGAGGACTCGACGGTGTGGGTGGTCCAGAACGGGGAGATCTACAACCATCGCGAGCTCCGCAACCAGCTGCTGGATGCCGGCCACAGGTTCGCCACCCAGTCCGACACCGAGGTCCTCGTCCACGGGTACGAGGAGTGGGGCGAGGAGGTCGTCGAGCGGCTGAACGGCATGTTCGCCTTCGCACTCTTCGACCGCCGAAACTCCTCACTCTTCCTTGCGCGCGACCGCATGGGCATCAAGCCGCTGCACTACGCGGTCGATAGCGACAGGCTGGTATTTGCGTCCGAGCTGAAGGCCCTCCTCCGGGATCCAGCCCTGCGCAAGGGCATCGACCCAGTCGCGCTCGACGAATACCTCGCCTACGAGTTCGTGCCTTCGCCCCGGAGCATCGTGCGCGGAATCAGCAAGCTGCGGCCGGGGCACACGGTGTCGTGGTCGCTCGCGAACCGCAAGCTCACCATGCGCCGCTACTGGGCACCGAGGCTCAACACCGAGCCCTCGAGCGAGGGGCGCGATCTCGACGAAGAGTGCGCGCGGCTGCGCGACGTGCTTCGCGAGTCGGTGCGCAAGGAGCTGATCAGCGATGTGCCGCTCGGCGTGTTCCTTTCGGGCGGAATCGACTCGAGCGCGGTCGCCGCGATGATGACCGAGCTCGGCGGAGATGTGAAGAGCTTCTCGGTCGGGTTCGTCGAGCGGTCATTCGACGAATCCCCCCACGCGCAGGCTGTCGCCCGTCACCTGGGGACCGACCACCACGAACTGACGCTCGAACCTGCCGCCTTGCTCGGGTTGATCCCGAAGCTTCCGCTGCTTCTCGACGAGCCGCTGGGCGACGCCTCGATCATCCCGACCTACCTGCTCGCGGCGTTTACCAGGCAGCACGTCAAGGTCGCCCTTGGCGGGGATGGTGGAGACGAGCTGTTCGCCGGCTACCCGACGCTGCAGGCGCACCGCCTGGCGGCGTATTACCTGCGCGCGCCAGGCGCGCTGCGCCGCGGAATCGTGGAACCGGTGGTCCGGCGACTGCCTGTTTCGCGCTCCAACCTCAGCTTCGATTTCCGGGCCAAGCGGTTCGTCGCGGGCGCCGCCCACCCGGTCGCCGAGCGGCACCAGCGCTGGATGGGCTCCTTCGCGCGCGAGGAGCGCGCCGCCCTCCTGTCGCCGGCGCTGCGGACGGACCTCGCCGCCGGCAATGGCGAGGGCCTCCTCGACGAGTTCGGGTCGTTCGAGCCGCTGAACCAGGCGCTCCTGATCGACATGCGCCTGTATCTCGAGAACGACATCCTGGTCAAGCTCGACCGCGCTTCGATGATGGCGTCGCTCGAGGGCCGGGTGCCGCTGCTGAACAACGACTTCGTGGCGTATGCCACGAGCCTGCCGCTGGACATGAAGCTGCACGGACTGCGCACGAAGTTTCTCCTCAAGCGAGCCCTGCGCGGGATGCTGCCCGACCGCATCCTCGACCGGCCCAAGAAGGGTTTCGGCATCCCGGTCGCGGAGTGGTTTCGGGGACCGCTTAGGGAGCAGATGCAGTCTGTGCTGTCATCCGACAGGCTCGCGTCCGATGGTTTCTTCGAGCCGGGAGCCGTCCGCCGGCTGGTCGCCGACCACCTGTCAGGGCGGCGGGACAATCGCAAGCAGCTCTGGACACTGTTCGCGTTCGAACTCTGGCACGAGGGCTACCGGAGCTTGCCCGTCTGACCGGCGCCCAATATTTGCTATATTCAGCATGTGCTGAACATAGAGAACAAAAGCGCAAGCGGGGCGCGCAGCAAAGCCGATGCCCGGATCAGCATCGCCGACGACATCGGGCGCGTTTACGTCAGGTACGGGTTGGCGCTGAGCATCGGGCGGGTCTTCGGACTCCTGCTCGCCAGTGACGAGCCGCTGACGCTCGACGAGATAGCCCGCACGCTGGGTATCAGCAAGAGCGGCGCGAGCGTGGCGGCGCGCGACCTCGAGCGCGTCGGTGTCGTGCATCGCCTGGGCACGCCGGGCAGCAAGCGAGTCCTCTACGAGGCGACCGAATCGATGGAGTCGACGTTCGCCGGCACGTTCGCCCGGGTTCAAGACTCGCTCCACGCGATGCACCGCGCGCATGCGCAGCTCGCACCGGGAAGGGCGAAGCGACGGATGAAGGAAATGGTGGAGGTCCACGAATTCTGGCTCCGCGAGAGCAGCGGGATCATCGAGCGCTGGAGGCGCAGGAGGCAAACCAGGTGACGGAAGCAATGATCGAGATCGAGGGCCTGACTAAAAGCTATGGCGGCAAGCGAGGCATCGTCGACCTCTCGCTGCAGGTCGGCGAGGGTGAGGTGTTCGGCTTCCTGGGGCCCAACGGCGCCGGCAAAACCACGACCATCCGCATCCTCATGGCGCTGCTGCGCGCAGACTCGGGCAGAGCGCGCGTCGCAGGCCTCGACTGCTGGGAGCGATCGATCGACGTCAAAAGGCTCATCGGCTACGTGCCGGGCGAGCCTTCGCTCGACCCCAACCTGACCGGCGGCCAGATCCTCGAGTACTTCGCGAACCTTCGAGGCGGCGTCGACCATGCCTACCTCAAGAAGCTCGTCGATCGCTTCGACCTCGACACGAGCCGCAAGTTCCGCCAGTACTCGACGGGCAACAAGCGCAAGGTCGTGCTCATCCAGGCCTTCATGCACCGGCCACGAGTTCTCGTTCTGGACGAGCCGACCAGCGGCCTCGACCCGTTGAACCAGCAGGAGTTCGACGCGATGGTCAGGGAGGCGCGCGATGACGGGCATACCGTGTTCCTCTCCTCGCACGTCTTGAGCGAGGTCGAGAAGACCTGCTCCCGCATCGGCATCATCCGCGAGGGGCGCCTGGTCCGGGTCGGCGGTCTCCACGACCTCGCGGACATCAAGCGCTACGAGATCACGATCACGTTCGCCGAGCCGGTTCCATCGGAGTCTTTCGCCGGGCTCGACGGGGTGACCAGCGCGGAGACGTTGAACAACGGCTCCGTGATTCGCATCGCGGTGCAGGGCTCCGCGGACGCCGTGATCAAGACTGCGGCGCGATACCGGGTCGTGTCTCTGACCAGCATCGAGCCGAGCCTGGAGGACACTTTCCTGCGCTTCTACGAAGCCGACGGCCAGGCGCCGAAGGAAGCCGCCGGTGTGGTTTAAGAGCGTCTTCCTGAAGAGCCTGCGCGACTATCGGGTCGCCATCCTCGGATGGGGGGTCGGCATGGGCCTGGTCATCGTCTCGCCGATGGCGAGCGTGTCCGAGCTCGTCAAGACGCCCGAGGCGCGGGCGGCCCTGCTCAGCCTGGCCGCCTCGTTCTCGTGGAACGCCGATGCGATCAAGGCCGACACGATCGGCGGCTACGCGACGTTCAAGATCGGCATCTTCATCTTCCTGATGGTCATCTGGCCGATCCTGGCTGGTAGCCGGATGCTGCGGGGCGAGGAGGATCGCGCCTCGCTCGACGTACTGCTCTCGGCTCCGCGCAGCCGTGTGCGGGTCGCGCTCGAGAAGCTCGCGGCCATATGGACCGCATTGCTCGTGATGGCCGTGCTGATCGGGATCCTCGCCTATCTCGCTGGCATTGCGTTCAAGGCGGACTTCACGTTTGTCGATGCCCTGCTGTTCGGGCTCAACCTCGCACTCATCTGCGCTGTGTTCGGGGCGGTTGCTCTGCTCGTATCGCAGTTCACGCACGAGCGCGGCCCGGCCGCCGGCTGGACGGCGGGACTGCTCCTGGTTCTCATCGTGGTGGACATGGTCCACCGCGTGATCCCGAACACCGAGTGGATCTCCCGCCTCTCGCCCATCTACTACTACAACCTGAGCAAGCCGCTGATCGCCGGCTACGGCGCAAGCGCCGGCGCGATGCTCTTCCTGCTGGCGCTGGCGCTCATCCTGAGCGGAGCGGCGATCTGGCTCTTCGCCCGCCGTGCCCGGTCGGCGACTGGTCGCTCCGCTCCGTTTACGCGCGCAGCCTGGGGGTGATCGCGATGCCGACCCTCTGGTGGGCGCTGCTCGTCGCCGGCTGGGCGGGCTGGATCGTTGTCGTCGTCAAGCAGATCGAGGCCAAGCTCGGCACGCTGTACGCGGGCTCGCCTGTCCTGCAGGACCTGCTGAAGAACCTCAGCGGTGGCAACTCCGATTTCAACGCCAGCTTCCTCGGGGCGATGTTCGGCATCCTGCCGATCTTCCTGATGGCGTTTGCGGTCACGCAGGTGAACCGCTGGGCCTCGGACGAAAGTGACGGACGGCTTGACCTGGTGCTCTCGGCTCCGCGCTCGCGCGCCCGGGTGCTCCTGGGCCGGTTCGCGGCTCTGTCGACGGCGGCCGCCGTGATCGGGCTTGCCGCACTGGTGGCCACGCTGGTGGCGTCGTCGGCCTCGGGCGTGACCCTGAACACCGCCAACGTGGTGGCGGCGACGCTGGGCCTGATCCCGATGGGACTGCTCGTCGCGGCGATCGGGTTCCTCGCGGCCGGGTGGCTGCGCACCGCGGCCGATACCGGGTTGGTCAGCTTCCTGCTCGCGGCGTGGTTCTTCATCAGCTTCGTCGGCCCGGAGCTCAAGCTGCCGGAGGCGACGCTTCGCCTGTCCGCCTTCTACTACTACGGCACGCCCCTGCTGCACGGGTTGCAGGTCGCCAATATGGCCGTGGTCGTGGCGGTGGGCGCCATCGCCCTCGTGCTCGGGACCCTTCGCTTTTCCCGAAAGGACATCGCCGTCTAGCATCGATTTACATTTTTCTTACAGGAGATCGAACCAGCCGCCACTAGCGTTCTCATCTCAGCGTTTCTTCAGTTTTTTGGAGGGATTTGGGGTGAAAAGGGTGGTTGTGGCCGCCGCACTTGCGGCCGGGATTCTGATGTGCTCGCCGACGAGCGCCGGGGCATGGGCGACGTACTGCGACTGGGACCCCATCGTGCCGATCGTCACACCGGGCGGGCACACCGTGCTGGTCTACGACAGCGTGTGGACCCAAAGCCCTCTCAGCCTGGGACTGCCGCTTGCGACCTACACGACGTCGCGGGTATATGACTCGGCACATCAGCCGCACACCGCGGTTGACATGAAGATCATGGTGCCGACCGGGCTCCTGTGTCCACCTCTACTTCACGCTGCCACAGGCCTAGTCGTTGTCGCCGCGCCGGCGCTCCGAGCTGTTTCGACTCGCCGTCGGGTTGGCGGCGGTCGGAACGCTGGCGGTCAACGGCGGCCGCCTGGAGGAGGAGCCGGCCGACTGGTGGCTGATCGCCTCGATCGCAGTGACCGCGATCCTGGCGCTCGAGTTTCCGCTCCACATCAACATCAGCGCCAAGGTCAGCGTGGCCAGCGCGGTCTTCTTTGCGGCTGTCCTTCTCTTGCCGGTCTGGCAGGCGGCCACCCTTGTCGGCGGCCTGCAGGCGGTCGATATCGGGCTCGCGGCGTTTCGGAAAGTTCGTGCCACGCGCCAGGCACCTCCCCTGCGCGCGATCGGAATCAACATCATCTTCAACGGCGGCCAGGCGTACTTTTCCGCCCTGGCGGCCGGCGCCGTCCTGGCTGCCGGCGGGGTGTCGGCGCGGAGCGGCCTGGCCGGACCGCAGGACGCGCTCGTCCTGGTGGCGTCGGCAGTCTCGCTGTACTCCGTGAACGTGTTCATGGTGGCCCTGGCCGTCGCGCTGGCGACGGCGCGGAGCCCGCTCGAGTTGTTCTTCGAAACCCAGCGTCTGGTTTACGTCCAGTTCGCGAGCCTCTACCTGGTCGGCGCGCTGGCCGCGTTCGGGGCGGTCCGCTGGCCGTGGATCCCGGTCTTCTCGATCATCCCGGGCGTCCTCGTCTATCACTCGTTGAAGCAGCGCATCGAGCTCCGCCAAGACGCGATGCGGGCCATGGAGCGAATGGCCGACGAGGTCGACCGGCGCGACCCGTACACGTTCCAGCACTCGCAGCGCGTCGCGATCTACTCGCACGCGATCTCGCGCAAGCTTGGTTTCACCGCAGCCGAGATCGACGTGGTCGAGCTGGCCGCGAAGGTCCACGACATCGGCAAGATCCGCATCCCGGACTCGATCCTGCTGAAGCCGGCCAAGCTCAGCCCTGATGAACGGCGCGTGATGGAGACCCACTCGAGGCTCGGCTTTGACATCCTCAAACAGTTCTCCGAGTACGCGAAGGTGCTGGATCTCGTGCTGACGCATCACGAGCGATACGACGGCCTCGGTTACCCGAACGGGACAGTCGGCAAGCGCCTGCTGCTGATCGCGCAGGTGATCCCGGTCGCCGATTCGCTCGATGCCATGACGACCGCCCGCGCCTACCGGGACGCGAAGCCCTGGGACTCGGCGATGGGAGAGCTGCGTCGCGGCGCCGGAACACAGTGGAACCCGCAGGTCGTCGAGGCGGCGCTTGCCGTGCTGTCGCAGGAAGACCGCGCGGAGGCGCGGGCCCCGGCCCCGGCCGCGTGACGGCCTAGGGGCTTGGCGCCGCGAAGCGCACGTCGTGCTTCGCTCCGGGGGCCAGAAACTCGAGAAGTCTCATCGCCTCCTCGACGATCGGCCTCTGTTCGCTCTTCGGCAGAGGTTTCACGAATGGAGTCACCAGCGCGGTGGTCGCGCTGTTCGCTGTTGCCGGCTTCCACATCGCACGGACGAATCCGTCCACCAAGACAGCCCCCTGGGTCACGCCGTTGCTGCTGAACATCCCGAGATGCCTGCCGTGGGGCATGATCCGCGTCCGATCTGCATGCCCCAGAAGGATGTTGTCGTAGTCGGGGAGGAGCCGGACCGGCGCGTCGACCTCCCTCGCGGGTCGCGGAGCTCGCGGCAGGTCGAAGAGGTCCTGGCCGCGTTGATCGTGGAACACCTTGAGCTCCGGCCTCAGGCGCTCGAACGTCGCCCGCAGCGCGAGGCCGGACCACGCGCGGAGATCGGCGGACGATGCGGGTCCGAAGGCGGCCAGGTAGCGCCTGACCAGATCGTCGGCGCTGAAGGACGGACCGGGTGGGCCGCCGAGCCAGGCTTCGAAGGTGGTAAGCGTGACCTGGCCTCGGCCTCCCCAAAGCCCGCGCGGAGGGGTGAAGACCAGCGGCACCATGTAGCGGACGCCGTAAGCCATCGCCGCGCCGTCGTGATCCGGAAATCTCCGCCCCAACTGCTTGGCGAGGTCTGCGATCGTGCGCGGTTTCTCGCCCATGATCTCGGCGCCGGCGCGCCCGATGGCGGCCATATCGGCATCCTTCAGGTCGCGGCCCCAGGGACTGCCTCGCATGAAACCGCGCTCGCCGAGCGGCATGCAGAGCGGCTTCATCCCGAATGCGTCCCGAGCAGTGACGAGATGGATGGTATTGCGCATCAGGGAGATGCGCACCACCGCTCGGTTTTCGACCAGCCGCGAGAGCTCCTCGGGGCGAAATCCGGTGAGCCGGGACCACAGCCCGATGTAGGGCTGGTTCGGCGCCTGGGCTTGCATTCCGACGAGCCGCTCGATGGTTGCCGCGGCGGGCTCGGAGCGGCGGGTCAGCAGCAGCTGGCGGGCAAGCAGGGCGCGGTTCAGCGCGCGGCGATCGAGGGTCGGGGTGCGCGGGGCCACCGGCCCATTGTCAGGTTCCGACCTCTAGCCCTCCGGCGGCTTCGCCGCCACCTCCCTATAGGGAGGAGTGCCTCAGAGGCTGGTGTCGAGTTTGGCTTGCTCTCCGGCGCTGCGCATCTTGGCGATCCGCTTGCGCAGGTCCCGCCGCCTCTCCACCCCGCGGTCTGGGTCCAGGAAGTACGTCGCGGTCGCGGCGAGGCCCATCCACATGATCAGCCGCCCTAGTCTCGATCGTAGAAACATCACCTAGAAAACGGGCCCGGGGCGGCGCCTACTTGAGTTGAGGGGGCGCTTGCGCGCCCCCTCGTCGCATCGCTAGGGAGTCGGGTCGGCGTACGCGCCGCCGAAGATGTCGGAGTCGCCAAAGGTCGGTGCGCAGTCCTGCTGGGGGGCGGGCCTGGCGACGGTGCTCCCCGTCCGCAGCGACATCCGCCACGCGTCCATCGCGGAGCAGTCGGCGCCGCTGCGCGAGTCGTTCCAGACGGCCGCGCCGTACGTGCGGGTCGCGGCGGCGTAGACGTAGTCGCCCAGGAACTCGCCGACCAGGTTGTTCTGGCTGGAGCTGCGCGGGTCACCGTCCGCGCCGCGGTGAACCTCGCTGAACGCTCCGGTCGATGCTCCCGCGACGTCCGCGTGCAGGACAACACCGACCAGGTTGCGCGCGCTCGTCGTGTCGTTGCGATAGGGGGTCGTGAATGCGTTGTAGACGACGTAGACGTCGGTGCCGTTCGGGGAGATGGCCGGCGCGGTGTAGTAACCGCGATCGCCCGCGCTCTCGATGGCAACTGGCGCCGTCCAGGTCGCCGCGCCGTTGGTCGATTCGGTGAAGTAAACGTGCGGCGCCGCGATGTTGCCGCTGACGTAGGTCAGGACTATGCGGTTGGTCGCGTCAGCGCCGGTCGGGGCGCCGTTGGCGATGTCCACGCTGGGCCCGGGAGCAAGGTCGCTGCGCGCACCGGCGATGCCGTCGATCGTCGGCCGTCCGAGGACCGGGTCGAAGATTCCGGGTTGCGTGACAGGTCCCGCGACTGGGCGCGGCGCCGACCACGTTCCACCGCCGTTGTTCGAGATCGAGACGAGCTCGGAAGCGGTATGGCCCTGCGAGGAAACCGTCCCGACGCCGAAGACGTAAGCGTTGCCGTGGCTGTCGGTCCGGATCGTGCAGGGGCGCGGCGTTGCCCTTCTCCTGGCCCACGAAGTTGGCCCAGCAGATATAGACGCGGCCGAAGAAGGGACTCGCGGATGCGTTGTCGGCCCAGACCTGCTCCTTGTCGGAGAACGTCGTGGTCGACTGGTGCGAGACGAGCACCGGTGCCATCCACGCCGCCTTGTTGCTCGCGGCTGCCGACTGGACGTTGTCCGTCCTCGACACCGCTATCGCCTCAAAGCCTTTGAACGCCTCCTCGGAACGGGTGGCGCCGAAGTTCGACGTCAGGTTGGCGTAGTAGAGCCGGGATCCATTCGCCCAGCTGAAGGTGCCGTTGACCGGCTTGGGTCCGAACGCGACGGCCGGATCACCATCTGAGACAAGCCCGTTCTCGTAGTACCAGGGCAAGGTTCCAATCGATCCGACGTTTGGCGTGCAACCCGCATCCGCTCCCGGTGTGCCGAGGCAGTCGCGCCCGGTCCATCCGGTGTACGTGGGCTGGGTCCAGGTCTGACCTGAGTCGAACGAGAAATAAACACCTGACACGCCGACGCCCTGAGTGAATGGACAGGTCGTGTCGTTCCCGGCGTTGCACGCCTCCATGTCGATTTCGTCGTTGCTGCCCGAGACGAGGACGTTGGGGTGGTTGGCGTCGATCGCGATGGCCGGCTCGTTCTGTTTGTTCTGCGAGAACGGCGCCGGCGGGCTGCCGCTGCTCACCAAGACGTCGGTTCCCGCGCCGAGTGCCGTGGTCGCGGCAATCAATGCGCAGGCGGCTGCAATAGGAATCGCCGAGAGCTTCGTCATGAATGTTCCCCCACAACCCACAGAGGCCGACGAGCGTCTAAGCCAGTCTAACCTCGTCAGTTGTCGCGACGGAAGCCCCTGCCCATTCGCTAAGTTGCAATCGTGAAGACCCGTCGCGGTCTCTTGCTGTTTGCCGCCATGTGCGTGATCTGGGGCATCCCCTACCTCCTGATCCGTGTCGCGGTGGGCGAGATCACGCCCGCCACCTTGGTGTTCGTTCGCACCGCGGTGGCCGCACTGATCCTGCTCCCGTTCGTGGTGGCGCGAGGCGGGTGGCGCGCGATCGGAAACCGGTGGCCGGCCTTGCTCGCGTTCGCCGGGGTCGAGGTCGCGGCTCCCTGGTTCTTCCTTTCGAGCGCGGAGCAGAACATCTCCAGCGCGCTGGCCGGGCTTTTGATCTCGGCCGTTCCTCTGGTCGGGGTCGTGATCGCGACGGCGCTCGGCAACCGCGAGCATCTCGGCCTGGCGAGCATGTCCGGTCTGCTGCTCGGACTCGTCGGTGTGGCGCTGATCGTCGGCTTCGACCTCCGCGCATCGGATGCCACCGCGCTCGTCGAGATCGCTCTCGTCGTCATCGGTTACTCGGTAGGTCCGGCGATCCTTTCGCGGTATCTGAGCGACGTCCCTTCGGTCACCGTCATCGGGATCGCACTCACGTTGTGCGCGCTGGCTTACGCTCCGGCCGCGGCGCTGCAGTGGCCGCATGCGATTCCAAGTCCCTCGGTTCTCGGGTCGCTTGCGGTGCTGGCGGTGGTGTGCACCGCGATCGCCTTTCTCCTGTTTTTCGCGTTGATCGCGGAGATCGGGCCCGTGCGCGCCACGGTGATCACATACGTCAACCCTGCTGTCGCGGCCGTCCTGGGCATCACCGTCTTGCATGAGAATTTCACGCTCGGAATGGGGGTTGGATTTGTGTTCGTGCTGGCCGGTTCGACGCTAGCGACAAGGCGTGCGGCTCCCGCCGCGGAGGCCGTCCGGAGGGCCTCCGAGGCTCAGCCCGGCGAGGCCCTATGATTCGGTTGCCTGCCGGGGAGACGTTGGTTGGAGGTGTGTCCGTGAAGCCTGGCTTCGACGAGAACGTGGACAAGCAGATCGAAACCGAGGTGCGCACCATCAAGGCCGAGTTCGTGGGCAAGCTGACCGAGGAATCGATCGACCTGGTAGCCCACGAATCCATCGCACGGCTGGCCGGTTCCAAGGTGCCTCAGTTCGTGCCTCTCTTTGTCGGCCGCTTCACGAGAGAGCGCCTGCGCGAGCTCGTGGCGGCGGGAAAAGCTTCCGAAAGGTAGCCGCCGGCGCCGGAGCGCCCCGTACTTCACAGAACCGGCACGTTTCCGTGTAGATGAAGCCGGTCGGCTCGATCTTTGCCGCCATCTGGACGGCTGTCGTGCCGATGCTCGCGGCTGCCGGCGGGGCGTTCCTGCTGGGCGCGTGCGCGAGCTGCCAGTCGACGGTCCGCCAGGCACCGATGCCGGCGATCGCGGCCGGGACGTTCGACGGGGTCGCCGCCGATCCCGGCGCCCAGCGGCTCTATCTCGCCGACGGCGCCAACAACAAGGTCGACGTCGTGGACGTATCGACGGCCAATCCCCGATTCATGCAGGCGATCGACGTGGGGGCTGTGCCGCACGGGCTAGCAGTCGCTCCCGATACCAAGGTCCTGTACGCGGGCCTGACCGGGGGCGCCGTGGCGGTGATCGATACCCGCGACGGGTCGCCGACCTTCATGAAGGTCGTCACGCGAATCAAGGCGGACCCGACCGAGGTCGACCTGCTCGACTACAGCGCCGGGACCAAGCGGCTGTTCGCCGCCACGGGATCGGGGGGAGACGTGGTCGCCATCGACACCACCAGCAACCAGGTGATCCGGTGGTACTCGCTTCACGTCCCGGTCGAGCAGCCTCGATACAACCCGGTGGACGGAAAGCTGTACGTGACAACGCCTGGAACCTCGTCACTCGTGCAGATCGACCTGGCGGACGGTATGACGTCCAGGAACTACTTCATCAAAGGGTGCGGTCCGTCCGGCCTCGCGATCAACCCCGCCCGCCAGCTGGCTGTCACTGCATGCAAGGGGAGCGTCGCCATGGTCAACCTCCGCACCGGCGCACAAGAGGTGACACGGTCGGTCCCCGGCGGCGACCTCGTGACCTACGACCCGAGCTCCGACCGCTTTGCGGTGGCTTCGCCGCATGGCGACAAAGACAGCGTGGTCGGCGTGTTCGACGGTGACGGAACGTTCATCGGCTCGGTCGCGGCCACGCCGAAAGCTCATGCCCCGGCATTCGATGCCCGCGGTTTGGTCTACGCCGCCGGCGCGACCGGCATGATGAGCTTCGCGCCATCGGCCTGCGAGCCGCCCCCCGAGTGGCTCAAGTTCGTGGGTGGGCTGTCGGTCTTCGCCCTACCTCTGATGGCGGCTGCTCTATTCCTCTATCTGTACGCGCGGCGGCGTCAAGGGCACGCGACGGTCGAAGACGACGGACCGTCGTTTTACGATCTGCAGCAGGAAGACCTGGCGACGGAGCGCGAGCGGATGCGAGCGTTCGAGGACGCCGTGCTCGGCCCTCCGCTCAGTCCGGAGATGCAGCCCGAGCCTTAGCCGCGGCCGCCTTCTCCTCGAAGACTTCTTTGATCGCCGCCTCGCCTGCCGTGACCATGGCCGCCATCATCTGGCCGAGTCCTTGCGCGATCTCGGGATCGGCGGGCTCTTCCCACAGAAACGACCGGCTGACCTTGGTCTGGCCGTCGCCGGCGTCGCTGAGCCGGGTCGTGATGTGCATCGTGGTCGGCTGGTCGGCGATGAGTGTCAGCTCCCGCTCAGGTTCGAGCGACACGACGCGCATGCTGACGAGACTGCCTCCATGGTGGCAATGGAACTCGCTCCCCAGGTCCTCACCGCGGGCGCCCGCCACGGCGTCGACGCCGTCGGCGAAGAGGTAGCGCTCCATGACCGCCGGCCTCAGCATCAGCTTGTAGACGAACGGGCGCGGCGCATCCACCGTCACCTCGGAGTTGACCATCGCCTCTTCGGGCAGGACTCGCTTGCGCTCTGTCTGCTGGGCCGACCGCCAGAGGTACGCGATCTCCTCGTAACCGCCGGAGATTGGGCCCAGGTCGAACTCTTCCGTGTGGGGAGTGAATCGCGAGCGCATCTCGGCCGGGATGCGCTCGAGGACGGCGTCCGTGACGAGCAGATATTCCTTCGAGGGGACTGTGTTCTTGAGGAGTCGATGGGCCACGATGACGTCCGTTCCGTGGAGCTGCTCGACGCTGCCTAGCCGCTGCCGGGAGAACTTGCCGTGATGGATGACGAACTTGAGCTTGAGGATCGCGATGTTCGCGCACGCGCTGCAAGGGCAGGTGGTGACCGCTTGCATGTCCCGCAGGCGGCGATGAAATGCGACGAACGTTGCCTCCAGGGATCGGATGACATCGGCCGTCGAGAGCCCGCTGATGAATAGGATCGCGTCGCCTTCGACCTGCGAGACGTCCATGCGGCCGGCGAGGCTGCGCACCATCGTGTCGAGCAGCTCGTGGAGGATCGACCAGCTGTGGTCGACCTCGGTCTGCGCCACGAACCTGGAGTAGCCGGAGATGTCGGCGAGCACGAGTGCTCCTTCCTGGAGACCCGAGAAGAGCGCACCCTGGCTGGACCGAGCAGACATCGCTGAGGCCACAGCCTACAAGCGCCAGGACTCGGCTACAGCTTCAGCAGCGCACGGCCCGAGATGGTGGCGAAGAAGACGCTGCACGAGCTCCCGGTCCAGGAGCCGTAATGGACCAGCGTGCCCGCGAACTTTCCAGCCGGCAGCAGGCCGCCGCTGACCGCGTAGGTCTGGGTGCATGTTCCATCGAGGACGGTTTGTCCGACCAGGGTCACGGTGCCGCCGGTTGCGAATTGGCCACTGACGGTCGTTGTGCCGCCCGTGATCACGAATGACCCCCCAACTATCTCCGCGTTGGGATCCAGCTGCGTGTGGCAGACCGCGATCTGAAAGGTACCGTCGATCGTTCCCTGGGCCGCACCGGCAAACGGGCTGATGCTTTTCGGTGCCGGACAACTGTCATTGCTGTAGGGGTAGCCCGTCTCGATACCGGAGACGGCCTCGTGGTAGTTGGTGCTGGCGAACGCAGTGGTCGGCGCAAGTGCAAGGACGACTGCCACGCTCGAAACGACAGATCGAATCCATTTCATGTCCAAGCCTCCCCACGGCTTTCCCCAACCGGAACAAGATTGGTGTACTCCCGCCACCTCCAGCTCGTCAAGCGGCGCCTCGGCGTTGGAGGAACCTTTCTTGGGGGTCGGCGTCGGCTTGCGTGGCTCGCAGCGGTCGAAGGATACTGACCGGCATGGCCAACCAAAACACCGTTCCGGATGAGCTGGTCGATCTCCTGACTACCAATATCCTCGGCCACGTCTCCTGCCTCACGCCGAGCGGGCGGATCGCGACCAACGTGATGTGGGTCGACTACGACGGTGAGCACGTGCTCACGAGCTCACCGGTCGGCGGGCGCAAGGGTCGCGCCTGGCGGCTCAACCCGCAGGCTGCCGTGTCGGTGGTCGACCGGGAGAACCCGTGGCGATGGGTCGAGGTCAGCGGTCGCGTGACGGACATCCATCCCGACGAAGGCCTGGCCTTCATCAACAAGCTGTCGCAGCGCTATACCGGAGGGCCCTATTCGCGGACCGGCGAGCGTGAGGTGTTCGTGATCACGCCGGACCGGGTTCGTTCGGCCGCCGGCCGGCGATGAATCTCAGCAACGACAGCTACGTGATCTTGCTGAGCGCCAAGAATTCGTCCGAGCGTTACTACCGCACCGGTGGAGGCTGGGTGAAGGAGTCGGCGCGGGGGCGGATTTTCCCTGCGACCGCGGAACAGGTGCTGAACCACGTCCTGCCGGCGCTGGCCGGGGTCAAGCCAAACCTGACTGTCAGGGTCGAGCATCACGAACCTGACCTGGGTCACTAATCGGAGTTGGCCGCCAGGTTTGTGATCGACGCCATGCGCAGCTTGCGGCTTCGTCAAGACCGCGTACCCTCAGGAAAAAGGCGCAGCAAGCTGTGCCTCGCCAGCTTGGAGGTCGCGAATGGCCGATGACATGGTCAACGTTCGCTACATGGTCGACGACGTCGACGCAGCGGTCGACTTCTATACCAGGCACTTCGGGTTCACGGTTCGGTCAAACTCAGCCCCGGCTTTTGCCGATGTGGTTCGGGGCAAGCTCCGTTTGCTCTTGAGTGGCCCAGCGAGTTCCGCCGGGCGTCCGATGCCCGACGGGGCCAGACCACGACCGGGCGGATGGAACCGCGTCGAATTCATCGTCGAAGACCTCGCCGCGGAAGCTGAAAAGCTGCGCGGAGCTGGCCTGAAGTTTCGGAACGATATCGTGACTGGGC
>VBGQ01000037.1:0-3738 GCA_005882055.1 Chloroflexota bacterium | reverse complement strand
CGCTGGACGGGTTCGTTGCGGGACCCAACCAGAGCCTGGAGAACCCGATCGGTGAAGGCGGGATGCGCCTCCATCAGTGGGCTTTCGCCACGGAACGCTGGCAATCGGAGCACGGGTCTGAAGGCGGCGAGCGCAGCGCTGATTCAGCGGTGCTCGAGGCCGCGGCGGCCAACATCGGGGCTTATGTCATGGGCCGCAACATGTTCGGGCCGGGCCGAGGAGAGTGGGATCCCGGCTGGTCAGGGTGGTGGGGTGAGGACCCTCCCTACCACGTTCCGGTCTTCGTCCTGACGCATCACCCGCGAGAGCCGGTCGTGATGAGTGGCGGCACGACCTTCACGTTTGTCACTGATGGAATCGAGTCAGCGCTACGGCAAGCAAAGGCGGCTGCCCGCGACAAGAACGTCCTCATCCCGGGCGGCGCGGAGACCATCAGGCAGTTCCTGCGCGCCGGGCTGCTCGATGAGCTGTGGTTGCACATCGTCCCGATCATGCTCGGCGCCGGGGAGCGGCTGCTCGAGAACGTGGGCGATCCCGTTCTCGAGCCCGTCGAGGTCACCTCGTCGCCCGCGGTGACGCATATCAAATACCGCATCGCCCACTGACCGCCACGAAGTGTCCGTGGTCGGCCCGGCCGTCAGACCGTGATGACCGTCTTGCCGCGCGCGTGTCCGTCCTGCAGGTAGCGAATGGCTTCCGGGACCTGGGCGAGCGAGAAGGTCCTGTCGATGACGGGTGTGACCCAGCCCGACTCGATGAGGTCTTTGAGCGCCATGAGGTCCTTGTGATTCGCCGCGGCGATGAACGAACCCAGCTTCTGGCCAGCCGACCGCGATAGCACCATCGCCTTGAGCTGGCGGTCGATGCCTCCGAACCAGGCGCCTCCGCCTTCGCCGCCGACGATCACCAGCGTGCCCTCTGGCTTCAGCGTGCTGCGCAGGTGCGCCAGCGTCGAGTTGCCGCCGATGTCAAGGATCACGTCGTACAGCTGCTTGCCGTCGGCGAAGTCGTGGCGCGTGTAGTCGATGACGCGATCGGCGCCGATCGAGCGGACCATCTCCACCTTCGAGGAGCTGCACACGCCGGTCACCCGGGCGCCAAATGCCTTGGCGATCTGAACCGCAAAGGTGCCGACCCCGCCTGAGGCGCCAATGATCAGGACGTCCTGGGTCGCCTTTACGTGCCCTTGGTCGCGCACCGCCTGTAGGGCGGTCGAGCCAGAGACCCCCAGCGCTGCCGCCTGCTCAAACGTGAGGTTGGCCGGCTTGGGGGCGAGCTGGTCCGCGCGAGCGACCGCGTACTCGGCGAACGATCCGGCACCGACGCCGAACACCTCGTCGCCGGCGCGGAAGGTGGTGACGTCTTTGCCGATCCCCTCAACGACCCCGGCGAGCTCCATACCGAGCACCGGGTTCTTGGGCGCGCGCAGACCGAAGCCGGCGATCCGCATCAGGTATGGCCGGCCGGCCATCACGTGCCAGGCGCCCCGATCCAGGCCGGCGTATATATCGCGGACGCTGGCCTTCATCGTCGCGTGCGGGGCGGAAGTCATGGTCGCCATAGCGGTACTCCTTGAAATCATCGAACCGGTAACTTACACCGTAAGCTTACGCTGTAAGTTACCGGGAAGTCAATGGGCCGGCCGGGAAACTTACGTTGTAAGCTTGCCTGGTTAATTTGATGGCGACCCGAACCCAACGTAGGGCGGAGCGGCGCGCACCGTTGAGCCAGGACCGCGTACTGGAGGCGGCCGTTCGGCTGGCCGATGACGGCGGGATCACGACACTGAGCATGCGCAAGCTGGCTCAAGAGCTGGGCGTCGAGGCGATGTCTCTCTACAACCATGTCGCCAACAAGGACGAGCTGCTCGATGCGATGGTCGACGCCGTGTTCGGCGAGATCGGCCTGCCTAGTGCAAGAGCCGACTGGAGGATCTCCATGCGGAAGCGCGCGATGGCGGTGCGCGAGGTTCTCATGCATCACCCGTGGGCGATCGAGCTCATGGAAGCGAGAAGCCGGCCCGGCCCTGCGACGCTCGCACACCACGACGCGGTGCTCGGATGTTTGCGGGGAGCGGGCTTTTCGATTCCCATGGCGGCGCATGCGTTTTCCGCGATGAACAGCTACATCTATGGATTTGTCATGCAGGAGGCGACGCTGCCCTTTCGGACCTCAGAGGAGACAGCGGTGGTCGCGAAGAGCATTTTCGCGAAGTTTCCAACCGACGCATACCCGCATATGACCGAGTTGACCGTCGAGCACGTGCTCAAGCCGGGGTATTCCTACGCCGACGAGTTCGAGTTCGGATTGGATCTGATCCTAGACGGCCTGGAGAGCAAGCGACGCAATTCCTGATACTCGTCTCCATGAATCTGACCAATGACGCCTACGTGATCTCGATCAGAACCAGGGCGTCGAGCGAGCGTTACTACCGCGACAAGGCGGGGTGGGTGAAAGAGTCGTCACGAGGCCGGACGTTCCGCGCGACCGCGGAGCAAGTTCTGAACCACGTCCTACCGGCGCTTGCCGGGGTCAAGGCGAATGTGACGATCAAAGTGGAGCACCGAGAACCGACAAGTTCGGGGTGATCTGGTGGACCCGACATGCAAAACTCGAACACCTTTGAATTCGGTTCAATGAGGGAGGCTCGCGATGCTGTGCAATTGGCCCGCGTCGTGGGTTCAGCGTGCGGTCAGCTCAACCGGGGGTAAAGCCAGCGCTTGAGGAAAGTGGTGAGTCGTGGCATGACGAGATAGGTCATGGTCGCCACGACGATCAGCGTGAACAGCCCGACCCTTACCACGAGCGCCACGGTCGCCAGGCGCGGTGCGACGAGCCACTGGAGCACCGCAAGAAGCGGAAAGACTCCGAACCAGGTGACGATGACCATCTTCCATCGAGGCGGGGCCGGGCGGCCCGGCTCGTTTGGCAGCTCAAACCACGTCTCCAATCCAGTCAGGTGGTCGTCGGTCACCAGTCGTGCGATCGGCGCGAGCCTCTGCAGTAACTCAGCCCGCGTGCTCGACTCGTGCCAGTCGTGAAACAGAGCATGGTCTGAGAATCGATAGACGACCTGGTAGCCGCCTTTCGACCGCATCCAGCTCGCACCGAGATGGCCGGGGTATTTGGCGGCTGCCCCGGTTATGTCGTGCGCCCAGCGCTCGAAATCGACCTCGTGTCCGGGCGCGACCTGGAACGACGCCACGACGGTGACGGAGTCGGCAACTGCCGGTGGCATGGCGGTAGTCTAGGTCGGCCAAATTGCCGTGTCGTCCGGGGTGGAACTCAGAGGTGTACGTCGACTCTGCGGGCGGACCAACCGTATCGAGGAAGGCTTCGCGGCCGGCGCGCTGTCGCATGGCCGCAGAGGCCGGTCGCGATCGACCACCAATCAACTTCATCATTTGCCCGCTCGCAATCAGTAGATGGCCTACTTTGGCAATCCACGACGAAACGGGGTACCTGGAAGGTCAGGTACCGGAATATCGAGGTCGACTGACGGAACGCCGTCTTCTCCTCTAATCCAGACGCGACAGCCCGACCAAGCCCAGACTGTCACTCGATCTGCTTCGTGGACCACCTCCAGATAGCCTGGAAATGGACTCCGGGCAGTGATGAGGACGTGACTCTCTGGCGCGAGCGGGATCTCGTCGGCCCAGGGTTCCACGCAGAGAGTCGTGACGCCGCTGCTGGCGTTGCGGACCAATAGGCACTGGCTGGTTTCGCCGACCTGGTCTT
>VBGQ01000036.1 GCA_005882055.1 Chloroflexota bacterium | reverse complement strand
GCCGGTCGACCTCGCTGTGCGGCCCGCCATTTTCCGACGCGTGCTGCTCGTGCAAGGCGGCCAGCGCATCGTCGAATCGGCGCTTCTCGACAGCGAGCTGCAGCAGGATGGCGCGCAGCTGCGGCACCAGCGCGCGTGCCTCGTCGAGGCTGTAGGTCGCACGAGCCTCCATCGGAGCCCGATGGTAGCCAACCAATGCCCCGGCAGCGAGGCTTTGCTAGCATCCGCGCGACGCACGCCCGGCAGGCCTGCTCCGCACCGCGACGGCGCTTGCTCTGGGGGCGATTCGGAGGAGGGTGCTCACGGCACCATGACCGACGAGCTGCGCCGGCGCCGGCAGAACGACGAGCATCCGGCCGCCGCCCACGAGGATCCGTACACGGCCTACCACGACTTCGACCTGCCCGCCTACGTGGGCAGCACAACCTTCCAGAAGCTTCCGCTGCTGACCGATGGCGCGGCGTTGCGCGAACGCCGGCCCGACGTGGCGATCGTCGGCGCTCCCTTCGACGACGGGGTCAGCCACCGCCCGGGTGCCCGGTTCGGACCCCGCGCGATTCGAACCGCGACCTATCACTCCGGGAGCCTCAACTCCCTGCAGCTGGGGATCGAGCCCTTCGACTGGCTCGACTGCGTCGACGCCGGCGACGCGCCCGTGACGCCCGCCAACCTGGAGCGTGGTCACGAGGTGATCCGGCGCAAGGTGCTGGAGGTCGCGGCAAGCGGGGCGATTCCGATCATCCTGGGCGGGGACCACTCGATCACCTTCCCGGCCGCCTCTGCGGTCGCCGAGGCGATCGGGCCAAAGCGACTTGGCGTGGTGCACTTCGATGCACATGCCGATGCGGCCAACAGCACCTGGGGCGTCCTCCGCTCGCACGGCACCCCCATGCGCCGGCTCATCGAGTCCGGTGTGGTCGCAGGCCGGAACTTCGTGCAGGTGGGCCTGCGCGGCTACTGGCCGCCGGCGGAGACGCTCGCCTGGATGGGCCAGCAGCAGATGCGCTGGCACCTGATGACCGAGATCGAGTCGCGCGGCGCGGAGGCCGTGGTGGCCGATGCCATCGCCGAGGCGCTCGACGGACCAGAAGTCGTCTACCTGTCGGTCGACATCGACGTCCTCGACCCCGGTCTCGCGCCAGGGACCGGCACGCCGGAGCCCGGCGGCCTCCTCACCCGTGAGCTCCTCCGCGGCATCCGCCAGGTCGTGGGTGCCGTGGAGCTGGTGGCGATGGATATCGTCGAGGTCTCGCCCCCCTACGACCACGCCGAGGTGACCAGCACCGCGGCGCACCGATGCGTGATGGAGGCGCTCAGCGCGCTGGCCGCGCGGCGACGCGAGCGCGGCAAGCCCGCGAATCCGACGCGTCTCGAGGTTGGGTCAGGAGGTCACGCTGAAGGTCGTTGACGCGACCTTGTCACCATCGCGCGTGATCTGGATCTGATATCCGCCCGGGTCCAGGTTGCCGAAGCTCATCTGCATATAGCCGCTGCAGGTCTTTCCGGGGTCACAACCGACCAGCTGGTCGAGCTCAAGGCTGCCGTCACCGACGGCGGAGTGGGTCGCCTGGCTCACGATCGTGACACCGATGACGGTGGATGCCTGGCCGTTCTTGAAGCCGACCCAGACCCACACCTGGTTGCCACTCAGCCGGCTGCCGTCATCCACGCATCCGGAGAAGCCCATCCGGCTGCTGGCGCAGGGCTCCACCTTGGCACTGAAGTTGTCGGCGGGTGCCGAGGTCGTGGGCGAGGGCGCCACGCTGGGCGACTCGGTCGAGGAGGGCGTCGCGCTCCCCTCGCTCGGTGCCGTGGTGGCGGATGGAGTTGGGCTCTGCACGAGCTGTCCGACCGGCGCGTTCATCGCTGCGAAGATGAAGGCGCCGCCCAGGAGCGCGGCAAGGCCCAGGACCAGGAACCCCACGATTGGCAGGGCCCCGGACCGCCGACGTGGTGGCTCGTCATCGTCGTAGCCGGCCCAGCCGGGGTCATCGGGGCCATCATCGCCAGCGTCGTCGACCTCGTGCCCGGCCTGGTAGCCATCCGGCCGGTATGGCGGCTCCGACGGCGCGGTGGGCGGTGGTTGGTAGGCGCGTTCGGGCACGAACGACGCCGCCAGCAGCGGGGGGAGTGGCGTGACTGCGGGCGGCTCGTATCGCGCGCCCTCCTCTGGAGGCGCCGTCACGGCGTCGTACGCCTCCTCGTCTGCGAGATCCCGAGACGGCCAGTCGACCTGAGCTGGGGGGATCGCCGCACCAGGGATGCCGCCCGCGCCCGGCGGCGCGACCGGCGCTGCTGCTGCTCCCCACGAGGCCTGGTCGTCCGCGACCCGCCGTCCCGCACGCTCGTCGAAGTAATCGACCCTCGGCTGCTCTTCGGGGGGCGGCACCTCGTGGCGCACGAGGTCATCGGCGGGTTCCGGGACGAAGGCCGCCGATCTGCTCGCCGGCGTGCGTGGGCCCTCGGGACGCTCATCCTCTCCGCGGTGGAACGGCCCTTCCTGCCGCCGCTGTCGGATCCGCCGCTCCAGCTCGTCACGATCCATCGCGTGCGGGCGGGCGCCGGCGGCACCCTCCTGCACGACGGCGCCGCAGTGCGTGCAGAACGGAGCGAACGGGGTGAGGCGGCCGCAGTTCGGACAGCGAACCTCGCTCGGGTCGTGGCTCGTCATTCGCCGGGCATTGTGCACGGGCTGCCCGGGCCTGCCAACCCGAAGCCCGGCGCGCGTCCGGGTACCATCTCGTGGCCCATGCGCCGCGTGAACGTGGTCGGAACCAGCGCCTCCGGCAAGACGACGCTCGCCCTGGCACTCGCCGAGCGCTTGGGCGTCCCGTTCATCGAGCTGGATGCCCTCCACTGGGAGCCGAACTGGACCGAGGCACCCGACGAGGTGATGCGAGAGCGCGTGACCTCGGCGATCGCCGGCGAGACGTGGGTCGTGGACGGGAACTACGCCGTGGTCCGCGACCTGGTCTGGGCCCGCGCGGACACCGTCGTCTGGCTGGACCTGCCGCTGCGAACGGTCCTCCGCCGATACGCGACGCGCACCGTCCGACGCATTACGATGGGCGAGGAGCTGTGGTCCGGGAATCGCGAGCGGCTTCGGTTTCTGCTCGGCCGCGACTCACTCCTGTGGTGGATCCTGAGCACCTATCGCCGGCGACGTCGCGAGTATCCCGAGCGCCTGGCCGCCCATCCGGAGATCACCGCCGTCCGGCTCAGGTCACCTCGCGAGGCGAGGGCATGGCTGGAGACCCTGCCTCGGCGGGCACGCTGACCCTCACGCGCCGGGTCGTTTCCACTCGCTGCCATCGGCGAAGCGTTCCCGTTTCCAGATTGGCAGCCGCTCCTTGATGGCCTCGATGACGTACCGGCTCGCCTGGTACGCAGCGTCGCGATGCGCCGCCGCACAGACGATCACGACCGCCGCCTCACCGATGGGGACCAGCCCCACGCGGTGCACGACCCCCACCGACGCGTCCCATCGTTCTGCCGCCTCAGCGGCAATCTCCTCCAGCACGCGCTCCGCCATCGGTCCATAGGCCTCGTACTCGAGCTCGAGCACCTCGCGGCCGTCATCCGCGTTGTTGCGGGCCCGACCCACGAACGTCACCAGGGCCCCGTGCGCCGCGGTGGCGAGGCCATCCTCCACGGCGCTCTCGTCGATGGTGCCCTCGACGAGAGCAGTGCGCCTCGCGCCGCCGCTCACCGGCGGCAGGAAGGCCACTTCGTCCTGATCGCCCAGCCGCTCCTCCCACTCCGCGTATGCACCGTTGCGCGCGGCGCGTACGTAGGGCCGGTGCGCGAGCAGCGCGGGATAGCGCCTCGCCAGCTCCGACCAGGCCTCCTCGATCGTCGCGCCGTCGTTGAGCTCCAAAACCGTGCGATCCGCGCTCAGCTCACGCAGCAAGGCGAAGCATCGGATCGCGATCTGCATCGGCCTGGCTCAGACCGGGACGCCGGTCAGGTAGGTGATGCTGGCCCCGGCGATCGAGCCGGCCATCACCAGCGCCAGGGCGATGTACAGCAGGCCGGTTGAGGCCTGCAGGCTTGCCGCCCGCGACGCGAGGATGGCGAGCACGGCGATGCCGATCGGCAGCAGTGTGCCAACCACCAGGCGGAGCCAGGTGAGCCAGCCCATTGGCCCCGAGAGCGCTTCGCCGGGAATCGTGGAGACCGCGACGGCGAAGGCGATCGCCTGCAACGCGAGTGCCGCGACCAACACCCAGACCATGCGGCGCAGCGGCCGCGGCGACAGGCTGGGCGTCACCAGGTACCAGTGCCCGAGCAGCATGGCGGCCGCGACGGAGCCGAGCGCCAGGGATGCGAGCACCAGCTGCACGGCGAAGAATCCGCCGCTGGTCGTCCCACCGGCGACTGCCAGGCTCACCATTGCGGCCAGACCGATGACCCCGCCAAGCACCGCCAGTCCGGCGCGCGGCCAGTTCGCGATCGAGGCGACCAGGTAGGCAAGCGTCGTTGCCGAGAAGAACCAGACCAGCGTGCGGCGCACGTCGCCGGTGCGCGCCGCGGGAACGTCGGCCGGCAGGTTGAGATCTGAGAGCAGGAGCACCGCGACGCACGCCGCGACGGTCCCCGCCATGAAGAGCCGATACCCGCGGGTCGTGCCACCCAAGCGTTCGGTGACGCCAACGACGAGAAGCGAGCCGGCCGAGAGCGCCGACCAGAAGATCCAGTTGACGTAGGGAAGCGCCGCAATCGCCACTAGCGCGAGAGGCTGCCGCTCAGCGCGATCTGCACCCATCCGTCCCCGTCGACGCGCGTCGGAAAGGTCTCGACCGGCTCGGTGGCCGGCGGCATCAGGGCTGCGCCGGTTCGTACGTCGAAGCAGGCCTGGTGCCAGGCGCAGACCAGGAGACCGTCACGTGCATCGAATCCCGCCTCCGAGAGCGGGAAATCCTGGTGGGTGCAGTTGTTGGCCGTGGCGAAGAACTCGCCCTGGTGCCGGACGAGCACCACGGGGATCCCGTCGATCTCGACCGGCAGCAACTCGCCATCTCGGAGCTGGTCGGCAGGCAGGATGCGCGCGTAGCGCAGGGCCGGGTTCGCCGCGGAGGCCATGGTCACCTAGAGCGGGCGGGCGAAGGCGAGCAGGCGCGGCTCGGTCATGTCCTCGATCGACCAGCGAAGGCCCTCGCGTCCGAGGCCGGAGTCCTTGACGCCGCCGTAGGGCATCGGGTCGATCCGCCAGGTCGGCACGTCGTTGACGATCACCCCTCCCACATCGAGCTCATCGTGCGCGCGCAGGGTGCGCTCGAGGTCATTGGTGAAGAGCCCGCACTGCAGCCCGAACCGCGCGCTGTTGATCTCGTCGATCGCGGCCCCGAAGTCGGGGACGGCGAACAGGTTCACCACCGGGGCGAAGACCTCCTCGCCGCAGACGCGCGCCTCGCGGGGCACGTCGACCAGCACGGTGGGTGGGTAGAACTGCCCGTCCGGCTGGCCGCCGGTCAACGCGCGGGCACCGCCGGCGAGAGCTTCGCGGACCCATTCGTCGGTGCGCGCCACCGCCTTCGCGTCGACCATCGGTCCGAGGTCGGTATCCGCATCAAGCGGATCCCCCGCCTTGACACTGCGCACCTTCTCGATGAAACGACGCTCGAACTCGGGGTAGATGGACTGCACGACGTAGATGCGCTGCACGCTGATGCACACCTGCCCGGCGTATGCGAACGATCCGTACACCAGCCGCGCCACGGCCCAGTCGAGATCGGCCGTCTCGTCGACGATCGCCCCGGCATTGCCGCCGAGCTCCAGGACGACCTTCTTCTTGCCCGCCTCCGCCTTCATCTTCCAGCCGACCGAAGGCGAGCCCGTGAACGAGAGCAGCTTGTACCGATCGTCTCCGACCATGGCGTCCCCCGTCGGTCGGTCCATGGGCAGGATGCTGACCGCGCCCTTGGGAAGGTCCGTCTCGTCGAGGTACCCGGCGACGCGCAGCATGACCAGCGGGTCCTTTGACGGCGGCTTGAGCACGATCGAGCACCCGGCGGCGATGGCAGGCGCCACCTTATGCACCGCCAGATTGAGCGGGAAGTTGAAGGGGCTGATCCCCGCCACCGGACCGATTGGATACCGACGCCAGATGCCGCTCCGACCCTTGTTGGCCGCGTTCCAGTCGAGGGGCATCCACTCCCCGTTGATGCGCAGCGCCTCCTCAGCGGCGGTCCGGAAGGTGAGGGAGGCGCGCGCCACCTCGCCGCGGGCATCCCTGATCGGCTTGCCGGATTCCCGGGTCAGCAGCTCGGCGAGTTCGTCGGCATCCTGCGCGATGCGCTCGGCGACGTG
>VBGQ01000248.1 GCA_005882055.1 Chloroflexota bacterium | reverse complement strand
GCGTCGCATCCATGAACTTCGTCTTCGTCTCGCCGAACTTCCCGCCGAACTGGTACCTGTTCTGCGTTCGGCTACGGGAGGCCGGCGCCAACGTGCTGGGCATCGGCGATGCTCCATTCCACGAGCTTCGTCCGGAGCTCCAGCAGGCGCTCAGCGAGTACTACCGCGTCGACGACATGAACAGCTACGACCAGCTCGTCCGCGCACTTGGCCATCTCACCCACCGCCACGGCAAGCTGGATCGCATCGATTCGCTCAACGAGTACTGGCTCGAGACCGAGGCGCGGCTGCGCACCGACTTCAACATTCCCGGCATCAAGAACTCGGACATCGCCCGCATGAAGCGCAAGTCGCTCATGAAGCGCCTCTTCGAACGTTCCGGGCTTCGAGTTGGCCGCGGCCGAGTGTGCCGCAGTCCCAGGGCGGTCCGCGAGTTCATCGGCCTGGTTGGCTACCCCGTCGTCGCCAAGCCGGACGCCGGGGTCGGCGCGGCGGCCACCTACAAGCTCGAGAACGACGAGGACGTCCGGCGCTTCCTCGCTCGCAGGGCGTCATGGAGGCCGTCAACGACGACACCGACATCTGGTACTGCATAACGCGCCGGGTGCCTCCGGACGTGGAGGCCGCGGGCAAGGCCATCATTCGCGCCTTCCGCGTGCGGGAGCGGCCGTTCCACTTCGAGTTCTTCCGCCTGGCCGACGGATCGGTGGTGCCTCTCGAGATCAACGTCCGGCCGCCCGGAGGCCTGACGGTCGACATGTTCAATTTCGCCAACGAATTCGATTTCTACCGCGAGTGGGCGAACGTCCTGGTCCAGGGGCGCTTCGACGCCGCGCTCACGCGCCCGTACGCCTGCCTCTATGTGGGTCGCAAGCATCGGCTCAGCTACGCACGCTCGCATGAGGACGTGATCCGGGAGTTCAGACCGATGATCGTCTTCGACACCCCGATGTCGGGCGTGTTTGCCCGGGCGATCGGTGACTTCGGCTATATCCTGCGCGACCCCGACGAAGCCAAGCTGGTGGCCGCCGCGTTGGCCATCCAGGAGAAGGCGCCGTCGCCGAGGGGTGCCTCCAAGCCCGTCCGGCGAGCGCCGGTCGCGGTAGAAGCCGTGCGCGCCCGACGATGAGATCCGAGCGTCGCCTCGCCTACAGTGAGGCGCTCGGCCACGACCTCGAATGCCGCGTCTACACCGCGGATCGCGACTCGAACGGCTACCTGGTCGGCCAGCCGATCGTCGCCTTTCCCTCCATGAACGGCCGAGTGTGGGACTGGGAGGGATGGGGCATGGTCGATGCGGTGGCGCCGCTCATCGACGCGGGCCGGATCACGCTGTACTGCGCGGATGGCATCGACTGGCAGAGCTGGACCAATGCAAGCGCCCCGATCGAGGAGCGAGCCCAACGCCACGACGCCTACGACCGCTATCTGGTCAGCGAGCTGGTCCCCGTGATGCGCGGGGAGACGGGCCGTCAGTCGGTCTGGGCGACCGGCTGTTCGATGGGCGCGTTCCATGCGGCGAATCTCTTCTTCCGACATCCCGACATGGTGGATGGCGTGATCGCCATCTCCGGGATCTACAAGCCGACCCGGTTCCTGGGCAACTTCGCGGACGAAGCCGTCTACTTCAACTCCCCCCTCTACTACCTGCCCAACCTCGAGGACCAGTGGTACCTGGAGCGGTACCGCCGCGCCCGCCTGGTCTTCGTGGTCGGCCAGGGAGCGTGGGAGGACGACATGCTGGCTGACACTCGCGCCCTCGAATCGGTCCTCTCCGAGAAGGGCGTGTCTGCCACGTTCGACTATTGGGGGCACGACGCCGACCATGACTGGCCCTGGTGGCGGAGGATGCTCCCCTATCACCTCGAGCGGCTGCTGCCACCGGTCGGATAGGCAGCGCTGCTGAGAACCAGCGCGCCCCTCGCCGAAGGAGCTGACGTTCACCGCGAACTGCCCCTGGGCGACGAGGTTCGCGACATTCTCGTCCTGGTAGAGCGTCCAGATCCGCCCCGTGCAGTAGTCCCCGAGGATGTACTGGCCCTGCAGTGCGGGCTGTACGGCGCCGCGATAGATGTAGCCGCCAGTGACGGCGCAGCCGATCGATCCCCCGCTGCCATGCGCGTAGACCGCGATGGGCGGCGTCTTGCCGGTGGTGTTGCAGCTGGTCGCGTTGTAGCAGCTGAAGCCCTCCATCACGTTCCAGCCGTAGTTCTGACCTCCAACTCCGGGCGGGGCGCGGTCGACCTCCTCGTACGCACTCTGGCCCACGTCGCCGATGTAAAGGTTCTGCCGCTCGCGATCGAAGCCGTCGCGCCAGGGGTTCCGCAACCCCCACGCCCAGATCTCCTTGGCGCCGCCGCCAGAGGCAAAGGGGTTGCCGGGTGGGATGGCGTATGGCTGGACGCCGTTGACGTCGATGCGCAGGATCTTGCCGAGCAGGCTGTTCTTGTTCTGCCCATTCCCGAGCGGGTCGCCTCCGCCACCGCCGTCGCCGGTGGCGATGTAGAGGTAGCCATCGGGCCCGAAGGCAATCCAGCCGCCGTTGTGGTTGGAATAGGTCCGATGATTGATGCGCAGCAGCACACGCTCCGTCGCGGGTGAGGCGCTGGTGCCCGCAGCATTGGCCGCGTACTCCGCGATGATGATGTCGCCGGTCGTGTCGGTGTAATCCGCGAACAGGCGCCGGTTCGACGCGAAGGAGGGGTGGAACGCGAGGCCGAGCAGGCCGCGCTCACCGGCGCAGCAGCTGATCTTGGCGCTCAGGTCGAGGAAGGCCGCAGATTGCAGCACGCCGCCAGCGACGACGCGCACTTTGCCCGTGCGTTCCACGACGAACAGGCGCTGCGTGCCGTCGCCGGCATTGGTGACGAAGAGAGGCTGATCCAGGCCACTCACCACGCTGGATAGCGCGAGGCGGCCGGCCCCGAGCGGCGGGTAGCGCAGCCCGACCCCACCGCCGATGGGCACCCAGTAGCCGGCCCACACGCCGTCCACGATCAGCAGGTATGACGTTGATGTACCGATGAGGGCCTGCGCACTGGCGCGCGCGGAGGAGGCGCGGGCGAGGGT
>VBGQ01000035.1 GCA_005882055.1 Chloroflexota bacterium | reverse complement strand
TGGGTCCAAGCGTCGATGCGGTGCGCCGGTAGACCTCGTAGCTGAGGCCCACCAGCAGCATCCAATCGCCCATGTTGGAGACGAGCCCGCCCCACCAGAGGAGGGAGAAGTTTCGGGTGCGCAGAAGGCGAAGCATGGGAACCGGATTATCGGTGGTGAGCCCGCCAAGCGAACGCCATCGGTCTTCCTTGAGGTTGGAAGAGCCCGTTGGGTATACTCGGCTCAGTCGGCACGTCACCACCGTGCCGACTGCTGTCTACCCGGGTAGGTTGAGCAGGTGGTGAGCTCCGCTGACTGTAGATCAGCCGTCGAGAGACTGTGGGGGTTCGATTCCCTCCCTGCCCACCAGCACCAAATCCGCGATCATCCGCGATCGACGGCCCAATACGCAGATTTACCCAAATAGACCGATGGTTGTGCAGATTCAGCGTTGATCGCACAATCGGCGTCGCCCGGACGGAATCCGAGCGGCATTCCGCGCGGGCCCACGTAGCTCAGTTGGCAGAGCACTTCCTTGGTAAGGAAGAGGTCTCCGGTTCGAGCCCGGACGTGGGCTCCATCGTTTGCGCGAAGGCCAGGCAGCCAAACATGTCTGGAGGCAGCTTCCGACGGTGAATCCGAACGTCGTGCTCCCATTCCTGTCGTCCGCCCTTTCCTTCATCTTCGCGATCTTGGTGGCGGACCAGTGGGTCCGACGACGGCAGCCTTACCAGCTGGTCTGGACGATCGGGCTGCTGTGGTACGGGATCAGCGCCGGCACCGAGTTCCTGGGTGGCCTGCTCGGCTGGAGCGAGCCGCTCTATCGGACCTGGTACCTGATCGGCGCCTTTGGAGTCGCCGCCTATCTCGGGCTCGGGACGGTGTTCCTGCTGAACCGGACTCGGTTCGGGTACTTCGTCGCGTTCTCGCTGTTCCTCGCTGGCCTGTTCAGCTACCTGACCACCATCAAGTACGCGGACCAGGGGGAGCCGGTGACGGGCGGCGTGACGCTCGCGGTCCTGGCGTTCACCTGGGGAGGGGCCATCGTCGTGGCCCTGCTCACTGCCTTCGCCCGTCGCTGGGTGGCGCCGGCGGTTGCGGCGTTGCTCGTAGCGGCCAGTGCCATTGCGGCGCTGCTCGTCCTGGCGGTCACGCTGCCGTCACCGGGCTTTGCGCTGGATCCGGTGACTCATGTCCCGGTGGGCAGTGCGTTCCCGTCTGACATCCGGATCCTCACTCCGCCGTTCAACATCACGGGCGCCTTCGCGCTGGTGTTCGGGGCGGTCTACTCCGCGTACATCTTCATGCCCAAGACGCGTCTGCTCAGGATTGGCACTGGAATCCCCGTTGTCGCGCAGTTGGGCAGGGCGATCGCGGTCGTCGTGAACTTCTTCGCTTCCATCCCGGGGGCGTTCCGCGCGTATCGGGCAGGGACGCTGAACAGTCGGGTGCCGGCGACCCTGCTGATCGCCATCGGCGGATTCATCCCCGGCTGGACGAGCGGCTTGAACCGCTTCGGCATCACGTGGTCCTTCTTCCTGGGAGAGTTCCTGGGCGTCGTGTTCATCTTCCTGGGGTTCCTAGTCAGCATCGAGGTCTTCAGCGACGTGCGCCTGCCGTTCACGCGTGTCGTGCTTGCGCGGCGCGACCAGCCTTCCGCAGGCGAGGCGACCAGCGGAGGCGGCGGCCGCTGATCGGAGGGTCCCGGGCTGCGTCCGCGCGAAATTGCCAGATTCACACCACCCGGGCATAAGGCGGCTCGCACCCCAGCCGATGGCTGAGGGCGGCCCCAGCTCTCGGCAGCCTACGAGGTCGGCGAAATCGCCCAGAGCTGGAGCGTGCCGTCCTGGTTTCCGGTGAGTGACCGATCGACCGTCAGCGTGAACAGGGTTCCATTGAGCCACACCATGGCTGCGATGCGCTGACCGTTCGGCGGAGGCTCCATGCTCACCCAGCTGCTGCCGCTCCGCCAGGCGACCAGCCCGTTGGCGGCGTCGTAGACACCCTGCGCCCCGGCGGCCGTCAGCGTTCCGCGCAGCGGAGCCGAGGGAGTCAGGTCCTGCCAGGTCCAGGCCTTTGACACTGGGTCGTACGTCCCAACGCCGGTCTGGCCCGTCATGCGCATCAGTCCGGTGTCGTCGCGAACGAGGCTGATCACGTTCCAGTTGCGTTGCCCGACCTCGGTCGTCTGGTTAGTGGCCGGGTCGAACGTGACGAGTTGCGCGCCGGAGGTGCAGCAGACCCCCATGAGATAGATCTTCCCGTCCTTGCCGAGCACGGCATCGGAGTAGTCGATGGCCAGATGGGCGATCGGGCTCGTACTCCAGCGGTTGGTGCTCGGGTCGTAGGTGAAGACCTCTGTGCCTTCCGGGCCGCCGGCGAACGAGTAGAGCAGGCCGTTGGACGCCGCGACGAACGGCTCACCGGTGCCCACGTCATAGGGCGGCTTCGTGGTTGGCTGGCGGAGCTGCCAGGTGTTCGCGCCCGGGTCATAGACGAGCACCCGGTCTGCGTCGTCACCCCACGGAATGGCGTACAGCCGGCCGTCCTTGCCGACGATAAAGTCAGCGATGCCCGTCGGCACGGTGGGCGTGGATGCCAGCTGCGCCCACGAGCCTCCGACGTTCAAGGTCGGGGACGGAGCCTGCGAAGGCGCGGATGACGGGGATGGGCTCGGCGTTGGCGTGCTGGTTGGAGTTTCCGAAGCCGATGGTGACGCAGTCTCCGAGGCACTTTCGCTCGGCGTCTCGACGACCACGGCAACGGCGCTCGCGTTTGGCTGCGGCGATCGGTGGCTCGCGAGCTGGCCAACCCATCCACCCGCGATGGCTCCGCCTGCGACGGTGATCAGGGCGATCGACGCGGCTGCGAGGAGGACCGGCCAACGCATAGGGCGGCGACGAGGTGTTCCGCCAAGCTCGGCGAACAACCGCTCCTCGAAGTCGGGGTCGGGCTCCGCGCGCTGCTCGAGGTCGCGGATGTATTGGTGAAGGCGATCGTCAGGCATCGTTTGGGTGCTCCAGGAGGTGGTCGAATGAAATGCGCGCCCTGCGAAGCAGCGATTCGGTCGCGTCTTCCGAACGGCCGATGGTCGTTGCGACCTCGCGGACGCTCAGGCCATCAACGACGCGCAGGACGAACGCGACACGCTGCTCGCCCGGTAGGGCGGAGAGGGCATGTCGCACATCGGCGAACGCTTCGGCACGTTGCCAGGCATCCCGGCCTCCGACATTGGCCCGCTCGATGAGCGCAGCCTGCCGGTGCTGGTCTCGATAGTGACGGCGGTAGTGATCCGCGAGCCGATGTCGCGCAATGGCGATGACCCATGTCGTGGGCTCGGCACGTCCTGCGAAGCTCGCCTTGCTCGCGACCGCCTCGGTGAAGGTTTGCTGGGTCAGCTCTTCGGCGAGTCCCGCATCGGCGTCGACTCGAGCGAAGAGGTAGGCGTAAACGCGCGGCATCGCGTCGTCGTACCAGGCGCGGAAGGCAGCCTCGGTCGCGAAGATGGATATGACCGCCCGATCGTTGCCGCTCCGCACGTCTGGCGACACTACCGCCTCCTGTAGCGGCGACATCATCGATTGGATCATGCCAGTTTGTCGCGCGACGACCGCCGTTTCCGTCGATCGGTTCCCGGGGCCCTTCCGTGAATTTGCCGAATTCACACCATCCGGGCACAAGGCGGCTGACACCCCCGATTTGGCGGCCATATGCCCACCTGGCGTGAATTCGGACCGCTCAACGCACCTTCATGGCGATCCGTGCTCACCTGGTGTGAATTTGGCATTGCCGCCCGGGGCGAGCGGGGATAACACCCACCTGGTGTGAATTTGGCGGCCGGCGCCGGTTCGCATGGGCTAACGCGCGCAACATTTCATTTCGGCAACTGTGGCGCCCGGGGCGCGGCGGATTCGACCATCGTCCCGCGCCCGGTCGCGTTGACACTGATCGTGCCCGAGCCTAGAATCACCGGGCTTCCCCGCGGTGACCGGCCTTAGATTCCCGTGTCCTCCAGGGGTGGATGAAAAGGACTATTCGACGTGGCCAAGGCCGAGAATCGACCCGTCATCGCACTGGCGTGCACCGTCTGCAAGGAGCGCACGTACAGCACGAGGAAGAGCAAGCGGAACGACCCGGGGCGCCTGGAGCTGATGAAGTACTGCCCCCGGGATCGGCGCCACACCCTGCACCGGGAGACAAAATAGCGACACCATCGGTCGAAGCCACCACCGGTAGGGGTGTAGCTCAATTGGTAGAGCACTGGTCTCCAAAACCAGCGGTTGCAGGTTCGAGTCCTGTCGCCCCTGCCAGACCCAACGTCGGGCGATCACATCGGTCAATACAAAACCCACACCGCCAGAGCTGAACGCATCGTGTTTGGAAACCTCCGCGCCTACTTCCAGGAGAGCTGGGCCGAGCTCAGAAAGGTCTCCTGGCCTGACCGCCAGACGGTCGTCAACCTGACGCTGATCGTCATTGGCGTCAGCGTCGCGGTGGGCGCCTATATCGCCATCCTCGACCAGGTCATGCACTTCGCGCTCTCGCAGGTGTTCCAGTGAGCGACGAACAGCGCCAGGGCGCACAGACCGAGGTTGCCGACCCGATGACCGACGACGAGCCGCAGGCGGGCCCGGTGGAGGTCGCCGAGCTGGAGCCGAGGGAGGAGCCTGTCGAGGTGACGCCGGAGGCTGCTGGGGCCTCCGAGCAGGAGCTGGCTCGCGCCGCGTTCGCTGAGCCTGCCGCCGCTGAGCCCGAGCCCACCGACGCCGAAGCGGATGTCGCCGAGACCGAGGCCAAGACCGAGACCGCGGAGCCGGCCCCGGCCGCGCAGCCGCGCGCACGGGA
The DNA here is from genome assembly GCA_005882055.1 of Chloroflexota bacterium. Classification (GTDB taxonomy): domain Bacteria; phylum Chloroflexota; class Limnocylindria; order QHBO01; family QHBO01; genus CF-82. The sequence continues at coordinate 1,255 of VBGQ01000035.1, read as the reverse complement.
AAGCGAGGCCCAGCAGGCGGCGCGCCTGTCGCGCGAAGCGCCACGGGTCGGAGAGCTGACCGACGACGAGCGCACTCGCAAGTCGTGGTACGTGATCCACACCTACTCCGGCTACGAGAACAAGGTGAAGGCCAACCTCGAGCACCGAATCGAGTCGATGGGTGTCGAGGACCAGATCTTCCAGGTGCTCGTACCCATGGAAGAGGAGATCGAGATCAAGAACGGCCAGCGGCAGACCGTCAACAAGAAGGTCTTCCCCGGCTACGTCCTGGTCGAGATGGTGATGAGCGACGACTCCTGGTACGTGGTGCGCAACACCCCTGGCGTCACCAGCTTCGTAGGCTCCGGGAACCGGCCGACCCCGCTCGATGAGAGCGAGGTCAAGAAGATCCTCAAGCAAATGGGAGTCGAGACTCCCAAGTTCAAGGTCCAGTTCACCAAGGGCCAGAGCGTCCGCGTCAACGACGGCCCGTTCGCCGAGTTCATCGGGACGGTCGACGAGGTCAACCCCGAGAAGAACAAGGTCAAGGTGCTTGTCAGCATCTTCGGCAGAGAGACGCCGGTGGAGCTCGACTTCCTGCAGATCGAGAAGCTTTAGAGATAGACCGATGGCGGCCAGCCGGCCGCCCTTGCACCACGAGAGGGAGGGGCGCGAACCGCCCCGTCAGCACCTCGGAGGACGAACCGAATGGCAAAGAAAGTCCGCGCAATCCTCAAGGTCCAGGCGCCCGCCGCCCGGGCGACCGCCGCGCCACCCGTGGGTCCCGCCCTCGGCCAGCACGGCATCAACATCATGGAGTTCATCAAGGCCTTCAACGAGCGCACCGCCAACCTGGCGGGCTACGTCGTCCCGGCCGAGATCACCGTCTTCGAGGACCGATCCTTCACGTTCGTCACCAAGGCGCCGCTGGCCGCGGCGCTGCTGAAGCGTGCCGCCGGGGCGGAGAAGGGGTCCGCGGAGCCGAACCGCGAGAAGGTGGGACGCCTCAGCCAGAAGCAGCTGCGCGAGATCGCGGAGGTCAAGATGCCGGACCTCAATGCGAATGACATCGAGCACGCGATGCGCATCCTGGCGGGAACCGCGCGCAGCATGGGCATCGAGGTGGCCGACTGATGCCACACGGCAAGAAGTACCGCGACGCGGCCAAGCTCGTGGAGCCGGAGCATCGCTACCCGATCGCGGAAGCCTCGGAGCTCCTCCCCAAGATCTCCTTCACCAAGTTCGACGCCACTGTGGAGGCGCACCTGCGGCTGG
>VBGQ01000034.1 GCA_005882055.1 Chloroflexota bacterium | reverse complement strand
CTCCGCCATCGCCTTGCGGAAGGCGGCTGCATCCGGGTGCTCATCCATCTCGGTGCTTCTCCTTGATTCTGGGGGGAGGCGAGCGTACACCACCCACCGACGGAGCGACCTGCTCGATGAATCGGTCCAGGGTCTGCAGATCCTCGCAGTAGACCTGGAAGTGCTGGACACCGACATCAACCAGGCGGTCGATCTCGCGGATGACGTCGGCTGGGCTGGGACCCAGGACCTGGAATACCTGGCCCGGATAGAAGCTGTGCTCGTACGTCGGCTCGAAGGCGGTCACGTCATTCGGCATCGAGATCGTGAGGCCGGCGGTCAGGGTGATCTCCTCAAAGGGGCGGCCGATTGCATCACACTCCGCACGCAGCCTCTCATAGGGTGCTCGGTAGACCTCCCACGGCCCATCCCAATTCCACTGGTCGGCAAGCCTGGCGGTCACCGCGAGGGCTTTGGGTCCATTAGTACCGACAAGGATTGGAATCGGCGGATCCGGGCGCGGCTCGCAATAGGCGCTCTCGATCTGGTAGTGAACGCCGCGATAAGACGCCGGGGAATCGGTCCACATCGCACGGATGAGCTCGATCGCCTCCGCCAGCTGCGCCACGCGGGTGCCACCGCTCGGGTACGGATACCCGTACGAGCGGTACTCCTCCTCATGCCAACCCGCGCCGAGTCCCAGGATGAATCGGCCCTCGCTGAGGTGCTGCAGGGTCGCGGCCATCTTGGCCAGCAGGGCGGGGTTGCGGTAGCTCTGCGCGAGCACGAGGTGGCCATACCGGAACCGGGGAAACGCGCCGGCGAGGTAGGTGAGCAACGTCCAGCCTTCCCGGACCGGCCTGTCCCCGAATTGCAGGTGGTCCGAGATCCAAACCGTGGTGAACGCCTCGGGGAGGCGATCGAGGACAGACCGATAGTGGTCCATCCGAGCGACGCCAGGTGGGGGTGGCGGAAATCCCTGCAGCCCAAAGTCAGCCAACGCTCACAGCTCCACTCGAGGTTTCACCACAGCTCGTAACGTGTCGATTTCGCCACCGTATCGTTCGTCGCACTATAAAGGCGCGGGATCGTCAGTCTGCTGGGCTAGGCGTCTCGCACAACGACTGACCGATCAACCGCCTGGCGTCTATCCCGCGGCTGAGGAGGCGGCTCGGTGAGCCGCCAGGAGACTGATGGGGTCGGACACGCCCTTGAGCTCCACCGGACCGATCCTCGTGAAGGTGGCATCGGCACCCTCGGCGGCATCGACCACCGCCTGGCTGACGAGCACCTCACCGGGTCGTGCGTATTCGGCGATGCGTGAGGCGAGGTTGACCGTCTGACCGAAGTAGTCACCCTCCTGGAAAAGGACCGGTCCTGCATGCAGGCCGACGTGCGCGGGCGGCAGGCCAGCATCGGTCACACCTTCGACCATGTCCAAGGCTGCCACAACGCCAGGTCCGGGCTCACTGAAATAGAACATGACGCCGTCGCCAAGCCACTTCACTGCTTTGCCTGCGTACCTGACCGATGTTTTCTGGACAAGCCGATTGAGCTGGCCCGCCATATCCGCAGCGGCCTCGTCGCCACGCTCCTGCGTCAGGCGCGTGTAGCCGGTGATGTCCAGGAAGCACATCGCCGGTGGCCGATCCAGCTTGGTGTAGAGGCCGGCCGCTGTGAGCGTCTGCTCCAGCCCGACGATGATGTTGTCGGTCCAGGCGTAGGACTGGTTGGCGTGCCAGGTCGCGAGCATTGCCTGCTCGGCGCGGTCAGTGATCTCGTGGTTGAATGGCTCCGTATCGAGGGCGGCATCCGACATGCTCATGCCCTTGGCCAGGCGGGGTCCCATGACGTCGCCCATCCACCAGTCCGCCTCCTGGAGCGCGATGCGACGCAGGCTGTCGCCGGTGACCCGTAGCAGTCGCTCGACTGCCGCGGGTCGGATTCCGACCTTGAGCTGGATCTCCAGGAAGGGCACGATCTCCAGCTCGTCCTCGCGGACGTAATCGCCTGGCTGCGGGATGGCCGAGCCAGTCGCTTCGCGCACAACCATCAGCAACTCCAATGGAACGTGCGTGCGCTCGGCGAGTGACGCGAACGTTTCGTTGCTGAGCGCGGCAAAACGCTCGTAGGTGGGCGTCTCAAGGAAGTCCAGGGAAAGCTCGCCACGCCGCATCATGGCCCCCACGCCGTCGAGCGGGATGCCGGCCGTATCGAGCGTGCGCCCCAGTCGTATTCCGCGGATGTCCGCTGCGCGGCCTCTGCTACCGAGTAGTTCGTCACGTCCGTCACGACGCGGATCGTAACGCGGCCTCGATGCAGCATGCTCCAGGCTGCTCAATGCTCCATGCTCCATGGGAGGTGGGCCACCATTGGTAGCGCTACTTCAAACGAGGGGGCCGGTGCGGGCATTGGATCGCGGTTTGGCCAGCATGAGTAGCCGAACGTCAAGGGAGGGGCACCGCATCGCCCTTGAAGGCTTCCTGGATCGTCGTTTCGCCACTATTGGTGGCAGCACGGGGCGGCGCGCAGGGGCCACCGGGTTGATTTACACGAGGAAAATCCCGTTGGCAGCTGGCGGCTCGCCAACGCGAAGGCTCGTAAGGACAGCTCTGGGTCGCGTTGGGAAGCTCGGCTCCAACGTCGGGAGGGCCGCGGCTAGAGCAAGTCGGTTTCGTCGCGACTCCGCGAGAACCAGCACCAGGATCGGTAATCCCGCGGCCTCTTGTTTGAGCAGAGCGGCGCGAGACTGGGCCTGTGCGTCAGTGAGGCGAGTAATGATCTCGAGGCCGATGTGAACTCCGCCTGCCGAGATCACCGCGTCGAAGGCACGGCGCTCGAGCGGATGGCTGGAAACCGGAACCTCGGTGCGCCATTTCCATCGCTCGCCGATCGCTGCGCGGACTCTCCCCAGGACCCGGAGCTGCCCCGCATCCCTGAGCGGCGACCCGCCGGCGAATGCTCGGACCGACACGTCGAGACCAACCGTTGCTCCCCAGCGAGCGAGCTGCACGAGATACTTCGCGCTAGCGCCGCGCTCCCACCGAGTGACCTGCTGGCGAGAGACCCGCAAAGCTCGGGCGACCTCGCGCTGCGATAAGCCGGCGGCGAGGCGGGCATCCCGAAGATCTCTCAGGACCTCGTCGAGGTGCCGTCGTCCCTGACGTCCCGCTTCATCGATAGCCGTCCGCCGAGTAGCCATGTCTGAAGGCTCCCATGGCGGCCGTTACCACGGGATTAGCTGGATCCGCCACGATCTGTAGCCTTGCGATCATCGAGCGGTCAGGGCATTCGCTCCAGTTGTCGAATGGCACGTAATGCTGGCCATTGAGCGAATGACACGCGACCGTGAAGGCCCCGGAGGTCAACGGGCCTGTCCGGGTAGTCGTAGAGCCACTATTTCCTGGCGTGGTCGGTGACGGGTCTGACCCTGGCGGTGATCGCCACGACGATCGTGCTGGTCTTCCTCAACCTGGCCAGCATCCACGACATCGATGAGGCCAACCTCCTCGAGATCGTCCTGCCGCTCGGCATGGGCCTGGTTGGCGGCCTCGTCGCGTCGCGACTCCCGTCCAATCCACTCGGCTGGGTGCTCCTGGCTATCGCCCTCTCCAACGCCATTCCCGGCGCCGCTCTGCAGTTCACTCGCTATGCCACCATCACGCAGCCGGGCGCGCCGTTCACCCCTTGGATCCCTTGGTTCGGCAACCTGACCGACACCCTCGTCTATCCCGCGGGCCTGGCGGCCACCGCCCTGCTCCTGATCCCGGACGGGCGATTCCTGTCGGACGGATGGCGCCTGGTTGCCTTGGGCGGAGCGGTCTTCACGGTATTCCTGCTGCTCACGACCATGACCGATCCCAACATGATTTCCAACGAGGGGCCCTGGCGAATCGCGAATCCCACCGGCGTAATGGGCCTCGGCGAGATCCAATACGGACCGATGGGCTACGCGCTCTTCCTGGGTGGCCTTGGATTCCTGGCCCTGGGGGGCGCATCGGTCCTGGTGCGTCTCAAGCGCGCGACCGGTGACGAACGCCTGCAGTTGAAGTGGCTGGCCTATGCGGTGGGCTTCTCGGTGCTGGCCAACGTGGTCGTGACCCTCGTGTCGCTCTTCTTCTTGTCGCCGGCCGCAACCGGGCTCCTCTCCACCGTGACCACCATCCTTGGGTTTGGGATCGCGCTGCCGGCCGCATTCGCGGTGGCGATGCTGAGGTATCGGCTCTACGACCTGGACCTCCTGCTGAACCGCAGCCTTGTCTATGGCGCTGTCACTGTCGTGCTGGCCGCCGCCTTTGGGATCGCGGACGTGCTTGCCCAGCGCGCCGTTAAATCGGTCTTCAATCAGCCGTCGGACCTGGTTTCGGCTGGACTTGGTGTGGGCGCCGCGGTTGCCTTTGGACCGATGCGCCGATGGATCCGCCCCATCGTTGACCGATTCCTGCCAGCGCGGGCGCGCCTGACCCTGCTCTTCACCGACATCGTGGGCTCGACCCAGATGATCGTGGACCTGGGCGATGAACGGTGGCGCTCCCTACTGGACCGATACCGAGCCGCCGTTCGCCAGGAGCTCTCCCGCTTCCATGGCCGCGAGGTGAATACCGCCGGCGACGCCTTCTTCGCTACCTTCGACCGCCCGGCTGCGGCGGTGAACTGCGCTCGAGCCATCGATGTCGCGGTGCGCGGACTTGGCCTGCACTGTCGGACGGGGCTGCACGTCGGCGACGTCGAGATGCGCGGCGAGCAGGTGAGCGGGCTGGCGGTGCACGCCGCGGCACGCGTCATGGCCGAGGCGGGCGACGACCAGATCCTGGTCTCCGAGGACCTCGCCGAGGTGCTCTCCGGCGCTGTCCCGCTCGACGATGCGGGCCGCCATGAGCTCAAGGGAGTCCCCGGGGAGTGGCAGCTCTTCGCGGTTCAGGGCGCAGGAGGCGCTTAGGCGCTCAGCGCCCCGGGTCCTACTGGATCGGGCAGCCGCAGTCGGCGACCCAAAGATCGCCGCTCTTGGGATCGGCAGCGATACTGCCCGCGGAAAACCCCTTGGGCATGGTGATCCTGGCACTCACGGTTGGCCCCTTGCCCTCCACACGCAGCACCTTGTCGCCGGCAGCCACCCACACGGAACCAAAGGCCACGGTGGCATCGTGCAGGTTGGCCCCAATTCCGATGGGCTGTCCGGCGGTTCCCGTCTGGTCATTGATGGGGGTGAGCGTCGCAGCCTCGGGGTCCAGGAGCCAGAGCGTGGTGGCGCCGGCTAGATCGGTCAGGCCGACCAGGAAGCCGCTCTGCGGGAAGGAAAGGGTGCGCACGACCTTGTTGCTCGCCGGGTCGAACTCAACGATGCGATGGAAATCGCAATCGCAGATCCACACGTCGTTGCCCAAGGCGACCACGACGCCGGGCTTGATGGTACCGGTCTCGTAGGTTCCCGTGAGGGCGCTTGTGATCGGGTCGACCCGGAAGAGCTCGCCGGCAGACCCGAGGACCCACATTGCATTCGGCCCGTCATCCATGGAGGCGATCTCGGCAGGGACGGTGAACGACTTCTGAGGCTGGCCCGAGACGGCGTCCCATCGGTCAATGGAAGTTGGGGATGTCAGGCCGCTGAGCCAGATGGAGCCGAATCCAAACGCCAGCGCCGATGGGAGCTCGTGCAGGGGGATCTTGTCCACGACGTCCCCGGTCGTCATGATGCGACGCACGAGCACTTCATAGCCCTGGTTGACGCCCTGCCAGAGGGCGCCATCAACCGCGAATACCGAGTGCGGCAGATGTTCGTCGCCATAGCTGTCGTGAAGCTGCAGCACGATGGCGTTCGTGCTCGGATTGATCTTCACCAGGTTGACCGATGGCGCCACTGACGCCGGTGCGACGGCGCCGTTCGGCTGCTGGGTGCTGGCTGTCGCGGATCTCCGCCGCACGCGCTGGATCGAGGGGAGCGGGCAGGCTCGAGACATCCAGTTTCAGCAACCGCCAGACCTGCCAGCTCCCGGGCACTCCCTTGAGCTGATGGGTGCCGAAATCCTCCAGCTGCGTGTCGCCGCCTGCCACCAGGTCGCGGACGGTGCTGGTGACCAATACTTCCGCCGCTCCACCCAGCGCCATGATTCGGGCGCCGGTGTGGACAGCGATCCCGCCGAGGCGGCCCTCGATGGATTCGCACTCACCGAAATGCAGCCCGCATCGGACGTCGAGGCCGATCTCCTGAACGTCCCGCACGATCGCCACGGCCGCGCGCAGCCCCTGGGCTGGCTGGGCGAAGGTCGCGAAGAACCCGTCCCCGGCGGTGTCCTCCTCGTGCCCGTGGTGCCGCTTCAGCTCCGCGCGGACGACCTCGCGGAAGCGGCCGAGCAGCTCCCGCCATCGGCGATCGCCGAGCTCGGCCGCGATTCGGGTCGAGTCGACGATGTCGAGGAACAGGATGGTTGCGAGGCGACGGCTCGGTCCGGCGCGCGACATCGGGGGCAGTATGGCGCGGGCGTTAGCGCCAGTCGACGGCGACGACCTCCATCGGCTCCGAGAGGCCCCGCAGCATTACGCTGCGCGGTCCCGAAGTGGGCACGGCGCTGTCAGCGACGGTGGCGACACTCGCCAGGATCTCGCCGCCGGACGCCAGCTGGGCGATGCGAGCGGCCTCGTGCACGCCCTTCCCGCTGAACGAGCCGCCGGCCTGGGTGGCGTCGGAGGCATGCAGACCGATACGGATCTGCGGCGCAAACCCGTTCTTGGCGCGATGCTCCGCGAGCCGTCGCTGGATGGCGATTGCCGTCGCGACCGCCGCGTCGGGTGAGTCGAAGCCCACGAAGAACCCGTCGCCGGTGGACGACACCTCTTCTCCCAGGTGCGAGGCGAAGAGCTCGCGGAGGGTGGCGTCGTGCCAGCGAAGGAGCGTCTCCCACGCCTCGTCGCCAAGCACCTCGACGAGATTCGTGGAGCCCACGATGTCGGTGAACACGAAGGTCTTGAGCACGCGGCGCGAAGGCCCCGCCTTGCCGCGCAGCTGCCACGGGAGCAGGTCTTCGACCTCCTCGACCACCACCGCTCCGGTTGGACATGCGAACGCGGCCGCCAGAAGCAGCTCGTCCTCCACGGTCTCGGGACCAACGACCTCCGCCTTGCCGTACTCGCCTGCGAGCCAGTCGAAGGCGCTTGGAGCCAGCGTGATGCAATTTCCTGCGCCGATGCACTTGTGACGGTCGACACGTGCCCTGAGCATGATCGGCTGCTCCCCGTTACGTGCCGATGCCGCGGAAGGCGAACGAGGTTGCCTGCGCGCGGCTCGACGCGCCGATGGTGGCGAGCAGTCGCGCCAGGCGCTGCGACACCGCGGCCTCGTCAAGCTTCATCTCGTTGGCCATCTCGCGGTTCGTGCTTCCCTGGGTGAGCAGGTGCAGCAGCTGTCGATCGAGCTCGTCCAGGGCAGGTGGCATGCCGGGTTCCGCGCCGGCGTCGACCGGAGCTGCCGCCATCGGCTCATCCATGGGACCCGCGAGTTCGGTCAGCTGCTTGCCGACCGGGCCGCGCAGCCACTGGACACGCATCTCGTCGTCGACAGTTCCCGCCACGATGCGCGACAGGAGGAGGCGCAGGAAGCCGCGAGCCATGGCCTGGGCTTCCGGCGGACCCGCCGCGAAGATCCCGCGGGCCGCGGGAATCAGCATCTCGAGGTCGAGATCCTCGCGATCGGCGTCCTGGACATATTGGACGATCTGGCCGCCCAGCGCCGCGGCCTCCTCGTTGTCGCCCTGTGCGACGGCGAGAATCGCGAGTGCCGCCTTCGACTGTGCCCCCCACGGCGGATGGCCGGGAAGCGTGCCGTTGAGCTGGATTGCCTCGGTCGCCGATCGCTCTGCGAGCTCGAGGAGCTCGGCGTCGTTGGTCGCGACGCCGAGCGTTGCCGCACTGAGTGCAAGCGTAGCGAGAGCTTCACACCGCGCCGCCGGCCGGCCGTTATCAGTCGCCATCTTCACGGCCCGCTCGAGGTGCTCGCGCATCCGCGCTGGGTCCCCCTGGGCGGCCGCCAACAACCCGCGCCAGGTTTCGAGCAGCCGTGCTCGCAGGGAGGTCGGGGATGCCGCTACGGCAGCCGCAGCTCGACTGAGCCACTCATCGGCCTGCGCCACTTCACCCAAATCCATCAAGGCAAGCGCGACGCCGCCCGCGGCCAGGAACTCGACGGATCGGTCACCCTGCACCTTCGCCATGCGGTGCGCTTCGATGCCTCGCGCCACCATCAGGTCCGGGACCACCTTGGCTCGCGCGTACAGATGGACGCCGTACAGCAGCTGGAGCTCCTGGCGAGCGCGCTCGCTCTCGGTCACCAGGTTGCTCATCCGGTTGGTGACCCGGCGAATCTCCTCGAGATGGCGGGCCGACGAGCTGATGTGGATCATCGGGGCGTAGTTGACGTAGGCCATGGCGATGACCGTCGACATCACCCCGGTCCGGTCGCCGATCCGTTCGTAGATGCTCAGCGCCCGCTCGAGGACCTGCCTGATCTCCCTGGCACGGGGGCCGGCCTCCGTCGAGTCGAGCACCGCGTCCACGGTTTCGCCTGCGGCCACCCGTCCAACGATCTCGAAGACGCGCCCCGCGTGCACCTGCTCCCCGAACCACAGGCGCAGGCCGCTGAGCAGGATGATCCCGATCTCGCGCAGAGAGGCGGCCAGAGCCCAGTCGTTGCCCAGCTTCTCCGCGAGCGCCGCGGCGGCGCGATAGGTCTGCTCGGCCCTGTCGAGGTCCGACTCCTTGGCAGGTGCGCCAAACGACTCCCCCAACGACGAGCGAAGGAGCGCCTGTCCGAGCTCCAGGTCCGCACGCAGCTCGGTCGCCTGGTCGCCGCTCGCGGCCGCGCGATCGCGCACCCGCCGAGCCACCTCCGCCGCAGCCTCCTCGTCGTGCGACAGGCGGAGGGCGGCCGCACGGCGCAGCTGGACGTCGAGCTCGAGGCTGGCATCCCGCATCGCTTCGGCGAGAGCGGAGAGCTCAGCAAGGCCCTCGAGACGGTCCGTCGTGTTGCGCGACACGGCATATGCGTCGTCGCGGAGGCAGAGGAGATCGCGCCGATCCTGCGACGAGGTGACCGTCGGAAGCGCCTGCTCGACCAGGCGCAGCGCCTCCTCTGCGGCGTTGGCCTGCAGCGCCGCTCTGGCGGCGTCAATCGACAGGCGTGCCGCGCGCTCCGTGTCACCTGCCGCCAGCGCGTGGCTCGCGATCATCGGCAGAGCAGCCGGCGTCGGATCCCCGCCTTCCAGCAAGAGGTCGACGATCGCCCCATGAACCCCGCGGCGGCGCGTCTGCGACAGCTCCGCCATGGCGAGATCTCGCACCTGCTCGTGGGTGAAGGTGTAATCGGCCGATGAGCCTTCCGGCTGCTCGAGCAGCAGGCCTGCAGTCACGGCCGGCCGGAGGGCATCCGCGAGCGAACCGGGCGCCGGCTCGGCCTGGTCAAGGCGAGATCGGACGGCGCTCAGGTCGCGCAGGCTGAAGCTGCGGCCCAGGACTGCGGCATCGGCAAGCGCGGATCGCGCGTCGTCCGGCAAGCGAGCGGCGCGGCGCTGGATCAGGGTCCGAACCGCCGACGGGACGAGCTTTGCCGCGTTGCGACCAAGCGTCCAGACCCCATCGACCTGCTGGATCATGCCGGCCTCGCGGTAGGTGCGGACCAGCTCCTCGATGATGAACGGCACCCCCTCCGACTGCGTGTGAATCGCGACGATCGAGGACGGCTCGATAGGTCCGCCAAGGGCCTGCTTGGCGAGCTCCCCACTCTCCACCTGGCTGAACCGACCCGGTCGGAGCCGATGCACCAGCCCCATCCGCTCCAGGTCGGCGACGAAGTTCACGGCCTCGGTCACGGTCGCGAACTCATCCGGCCGGATGGCGAGGAACAGGAAGATTGGCTGGGCCGCGTCGGCTCGAACCGCGTAGCGCAGCATGCGCAGGGTGTCGTCATCGGCCCACTGCACGTCGTCGATCAGCAGCGCCAGCGGCTTCTCCTGGGTCGCCTGTCCAAGCGCCACGCCCGCCAGGTCGAAGGTGCGCAGCAGCTTGGCGTCTCGCGAGAGGCCTTCCAGGCCGGGCTCGTCACGGCCCGACATTGCCTCGATCACCCGCTGGACCGATGTCTCCGCCGGAGATCCGGCGATCGCCTCGCGCAGCGATGGCGCGGCGAAAATGCTCTGCCCCAACAGGAACGGGCCGCGGATCTCCTCGTCCGCGGTTACCGCCACGGTCGTGAATCCCGTGCGCGTCGCGAGCTCGGCCGTCGCAAGCAGGAGGCGGGTCTTGCCGATCCCCGGCTCACCTTCCAGGGTCACGGCGGACAGGTTCGTGCGCGCGCCATGCAGCTCGTGCTCGATCGCTGACAGCTCGGTGGAGCGGCCCACGACAGAGCCAGTCACGCGACGCAGCTGAACGGCCAGCGAGCACTGCGGCTGGATTCGGGGATCGAGGGCACTACCGCCCAGCGTCTGCACCCAGGGGAGCTCGGGCGGCTTGCCGGACACATCCCCGGGGATCGGGGTGGTGGGCACAGCCATGTGGCGCGATTATGGCCCGAATCGCGAGATCAAGCAGGTACGGCTCAAAAATCGTTGACCGGGACGGCGCCTCCGTCCTAGACTCGCACTGCGCGCCAAGGCTCGCCATCGTGCGAGTGGAGGCAAGCAGAGGGAATGCTCGAGATCGGGACTTTGTCGCGAATTCGAGCGGACTGTCGGGGCGCAGGTTGCGTGGGAGGCGGGGTAAGCTCCCGCCCCGATGCGCGGTGGGCACATCGTCTCGCCTGGGCGGACGCAGGAGAGGTAACACTCCCCTGGCGGTTTGTCCGGATCGTCACGAGCGAAGGTCCGCCGGGCGGAGGCAATGATCGGGACCGGCTGACATCTCCTTCGGGCGATGTTCCAATCCGATCAGGCCGGCCCACGGCTCTGGTTCGGCGGCTCGGAAACCGCCGGGCGGCTCTGCAGACGAGGAGCCGCTGACTCCAGCCTGGCAGGCACTGGTTCACGGAAGTTCGCGATGCTTAAGCGCTTCTTCCTGGATCAGCACCCGCACTCCAGGCGCGACATTGGCAGGCTCGTTGATTCGCGGGTTTTGGCCCCGAAGCGGATGAGTTGGCTGAGGGGATCCGCGGTCCTTCGGACCGGTGCGGGTCCCCTCGTCGTATCTGGGCTATCCAGAAAGACGACGATGGCGGACGGTCCTCCTGCTCGTGCTTGGGGGGCGGACCCTATTGTGCGCGACCAAGGCCGCGCTGCCGCCGGCGACCGACGCCTACTGGCGCCTGGATTTCTCAGGCCGCCCGAACAGGAAGCCCTGCCCAAGTCGAACGTCGAGCTCGATCAGCGCTGTGCGCTCATCCTCCGTTTCGATGCCCTCCGCAATGAGCTGGGAGCCGGTTTCTGCCGCGAAATAGGCCAGGCCCGATACGAGCGAGCGACGGATGGGGTCGTCAGCGATGCCGCGGACCCACTCCATGTCGAGCTTCACGTAGGCGGGTTGCAGGCTGAGGATGTGCCGCAGGCTTGCGTAGCCGGAGCCCGCGTCGTCGACCGCCAATCGAACGGTTGGTCCCAGGCGGCCGAACGCGGCACGAACGGCCTCGTAGTCATCGATGCGCTCATGCTCGGTGAGCTCAACAATCATCAGCCGCTGCGCTCGTTGGATGATCTCGGCCAGCTCCGGATCGTGCTCGAGGACGTCGGGGGAGATGTTCACGCTCAGCGCGATCTGGGCAGGAAGGGATGCCGCGGCTTCGATGGCCGCGGCGACGGTCGCCCGCTCGAGCGCTGCCCCCATACCCAGCTGCGCGGCCTCGGCGAAACGGACTTCCGGGCGGACGCCATCCGCAAATCTGGTGAGCGCTTCTACTGCCACGACCCTGCCCCCGTCCAGCCGAACGATAGGCTGCAACAGGACTGTGAACGTTCGCCGCGAGATGATCCGACGGAGTCGCAAGATGGCCGCGTTGGTCGTCTCGGCGTGCTCGATGGCGGGGCGCAGGGCGGTCACGATGAAATCCGTGGCGTCGATGAGATCCGCAAGTCGGTGAGACAGCGGTCCAGCTGCCGGTACCGGTCGCCGGCCGAAGACCAGACAGCCGATAGGGCTGGCCCTGCCGCCCAGGCTGAACGGGACGAACGCAAGATCAAGCGCGTCGCCCGCGTCTTGTGGGCCTGATGCCGTCTCGAGCCAGGCGCCGCTAGCGGCTTGACTGGCGATCTCCGCACCAGGCTCGTGCGGAAGGAGCTTCGTTGGCAGAAAACGTTGGGCCAGAGGACCCGCGGCTGCGACGCATCGCGCCGATCCCCGCTCGAACGAGAGGATCGCAAAC
>VBGQ01000186.1 GCA_005882055.1 Chloroflexota bacterium | reverse complement strand
GACCTGAACGTGGAGCTGGCGCCGTTCCGGATCCTGACCGGGATCGAGGTCGACATCCTGCCCGACGGATCCCTCGACCAGGAAGAGGAGCTGCTGGAGCGGCTCGACCTCGTGGTCGGAAGCGTCCACTCCGAGCTGCGCATGGAGGGCCGGCTGATGACACGCCGCCTGGTCACGGCGCTCGCGAACCCGCAACTCGACATCCTCGGGCACGTCACGGGTCGCATGACCGCCGGAAAGCGACGCCGCCCGCCGTCCGATTTCGACGCCGAGATCGTCTTCGCCGCCGCCAAGAGTTTCGACAAGGCGATCGAGATCAACAGCCGCCCCGAGCGCCTCGACCCTCCCAAACGCCTGCTGCGACTCGCAGTGGAGGCTGGATGCCGGTTCACCATCGACTCGGACGCTCATGCGCCCGGTCAGCTGGCCTGGCTGCCGAACGGCTGCGAGCGCGCATTCCTATGCGGCGTTCAGATCGGCTCAGTGGTGAACGCCGCGGAGGTGGACGAGGTGCTCGCCTGGAGCCATTCGCACAAGGCGGCCGCGGGCTGAGGGCCTCTGGCCAGGCCGCCGCCATCGGCCCATACTGGCTGGACCGCAGATTGCACCGTGTGGGAGGTCTCCATGTCCGTTGCCCGCGTCACCGAGCTGTCCTGCACCTCCGGCGATTCCTTCGAGGATGCCGTCCGGCAGGGGATGGAACGCGCCACCAAGACGCTGCGCGGTGTCCGAGGCGCCTGGGTCAAGGAACAGCGCGTCAACGTTGGCCGCGACGGAAGCCTGGAGTTCCAGGCCAACATCCTGGTCACCTTCGTCCTCGAGGACTGAGCGGGCCAGACCGATGCCGGCGGGCTTGGCGCCGGCTGACGAGCGCGACGCCGGCGACCTAGTCCGCCAGGCCGATCCTGCCCTCGGAGCGGCGGAAGCGTGCGCGATAGACCGGGTTCGAGACACGGCTGTTGACCGTGGCCGCGTCGAGCGGCTTCGAAGAGCGCGGCGGCTGGTAGCGCCCGCGCTCGCGGATCGCGATCGCCAGCTCCGCCGCGGTAGACGGTCCGCGCTCGGCGATGACGGCGATGATCTCGTCGTGGAGGCCCACGTGGCCGTTTCGTGAACTCGCCGCGGTCGGCGACCGTGGCGCGGCGGCGGAGGATGTCGCTGCAGTTCGCGCCTTCGGGGGCCGGCCACGACGGCGCGGTGCGGGCTCGGAGGGCGCCGCCTGCATCCGCTGCGCCACCTCGTCGATGCGTGCCGCCAGCGCCGCGAGCGTCGCCTCGATCGCGGCGACGCGTGGATCTGGTCCGACGACGGACGGCGCGGGTTGTCCGGAACGCTCCGCGTCGAGCCGCTCCTCGACCCAGCGCTGGACCAACTGCCCAGGTCGCAGGCCTTCGGCGGCTGCCAGCTCCTTGAGCAACGTCAGGCGGCGGGGATCGACCCGGATCGCCATCCCGCCCTCGTCGGGCGCGCTGCGTGGAGCGTAGCCGACCGGTCGCGGGGGATACGGAGCGCGCGACTGGCGCGGTACGAAGTCCCGGTGACCTTCGTCGCCGAAGCCGCCGCGGGGAGGCCCGGTGCGCTGCCCGCCGGGACGCGGCGGGCCGCTTCGACGCGGCCGGAAGTCGCGGTGGCCGCCCCCGCCTGGACGCCCCTGGCGGCGATCTCCGCCTCGTTCGTTGGCCATTCGCGAACTCTAGCCGCGACCCACGCGGTTGACCAGCGTCGCCGCGGAAATGACGGTGGTGTCCGCCGTCAACGTTTGACCGATGGTCCCACGCATGGCACGGTACTTTCGGCGTAAGTCCTGACCACACCTGGTCGGCTGCCGTGACCGAACCCGGTCACATCCGAGGCCGCGCCGCCGGCAGCGTCCTGCCGGCGCCGAGCGCAGAGCCGCTGGAATCCGCACCCGGAGAACCCATTGCGACACCCAAGAGGGGTGCTGGTCGCCCTGCTCCTCGCCCTTGCCGCGCTCGTCGTCGCGTCCGTCGTGGCTGCAGCCGGCACGGTCACCATCGTGCCCACCATCGACATCCCCCTCACCTCTGGCCTCATAGCACCGGGAACCGCCGACGTTGAGCTGCTGTTGCCAGCCAACCGGCACCGGACCCGGACGACAGTCCCCGCGAAGACAGGCGCGACGGCCCCATCGCGGACCGCTGCGAGCGTGCGATCCGCGCCTTCCACGCCGGTCTCTCGCCCGCAGGTGCGTGGCAGGGGCACCAATTACGCCGGAACGAGCGGCTTCTTCGGTCAGGCCGCCGTTGCCCTGCCCGGACCGCTCGGCGGCCGGTACACCGGACAGGTGAACGCCCTGGTCACGGTGTGCGCCACCCGCTGCGCCACGCTGCCGGTGGTCGACTACTGTGACTGCTACTGGGGGACCGCGGACCAGCGCGTCGCGGATCTCACCCCGCAGGCCTGGGCCTTGATCAGCGACGAACCGCTGTCGCGCGGGGTGATCACGGTCATCGTCTACCTGTGACGCGCCTCACTGGCAGCTGACCGTCACGGATGCCGCCTGCCCTCCAGCGCCTGGAATGACGGCGGGAACGAGCACCGCGGCGCCGGGCGTGGCCTGGGTGGAAACCGTGGACACCGCGCCCAGCTCGCCGCCTGCGGCGTCACGCGCGGTGAACTGGCACTTCGCGCGCCCTGCCCGGGTGCCCTCGTTGGTGACCCGAGCCGTTGCGAGCACCGCGCCTTGCTGATTGACCTCGAAGCCCACCACGTCCGCCCGGAACGGACCGATGCCACGCATGGCCAGGCTGGCGGCTACGGCCAGCAGCGCCACGCCGGCCACGATGGCGACCACGATGGTGCCGTGGTACTGCGTCGCCGATGGCGTCGCCATCCCCGCCCGATTGCAGACCTCGCAGATCGACTCGTCGGGGCCGATCTCGCGGCCGCACTTGTAGCAGTGCCGCGCCGGGCGGGGATCAACCGCCGCGGGTGCCTTCACGGGTGGCCTTCGCCGAGCCGCTCACCCGCGCGGATCGGCACCGTAAGGCGGTTCTCGACGGGCGCCAGCGGACAGCTCCAGCGCGGGTCGTAGACGCAGGAGGGGTGGTAGGCGTAGTTGAAGTCGATGATGAGCTCGTCGCCCGATGTGCCCAGGTCTGCGCCCTTGGCGGAGTCCCACACGTAGCGGCCCGCGCCGTAGGACTCCGCGCCGCTGGTGGCGTCGCGGAAGGGGATGAAGATTCCGCCCGCGTAGTCGTTCAGCCAGTAGACGGCGAGGCGGCAGTCGGTCCCGTCGATCGCGAACCGCACCGCCAGTAGGGAACGCCAGCGAAGCCCTTCCGCTCGGCCGTGGGAACCGGTGACGACGGATGCTCGATGAAGAGGCGGTCCCGCGCCGCCCGGAACGCGAGAAGGGGTTCGGGCTCGGGTCGCGGGTCGGAGCGGCGCGACTCGTACAGGGCGGCGACGCGGCGCCGCCAGTCGGCGAGGTCGAGGTAGTCGGACATCGGTGCGCCCGAAAGCATAGGGCGGGGGCCCGCGCCGGGCGCCCGCCCTATCGGTCGATCAATCCCTGGGACTAGATCAGGCCGTTGTCCTGCAGGAACTGCTTCGCCACGGTTGCCGGGTTGTCCTTGTTGACGTCCACTTTGACACCCATCTGGGTGAGCGCGTCAGTTGTCAGCTTGGCCGAGATGGCGTTGAGCGTGTCACTCAGCGTCGATCCGCCCGCGGCCAGGAGGTCCTTGCGCAGCACCGGCACCATGTTGTCGGCGCCCTGGGATTGCTTGTCATCCTGCAACAGCGCGAAGTTGAAGCGCGCGATGTCGGGCTGGGTCGTGCACAGCTCGCCGACATCCACCTTCTTGCTGTTCAGGGCGGTCGCCATGGCCGCGCTGCATGGGGCGAGCTTCACCCATTGGAAGCCGGAGGCCATGATGTCGATCCCGTAGGCATCCTTCAGCGCCTTGCCGCAGGAGGCGTTGGTGCTGCACTCGGGGGGCAGCCCCCACTTCAGCTGGTTCGCGACCTTGGCCGCGTCGCTGAGCGTCTTCAGCGAGAACTGGTCGGCGGTCTCCTTGCGAACGGCGAAGCCGTTCTGGTCCGCCCCTGGCGCGAAGTTGAGGGCGGTGAGCCCGAGCGGGTCGAGCACCGCCTTCAGCGCGGCGAACGTTGCCTGGGGATCGCCGGTGGCTGTCGCCTTCAGGGTCGATGCGTCGGAGCCGATGTACTCGGGCATCAGGTTGAGCTGCCCGCTTTTGAGGGCGGCGTTCGTCAGCGCGCGGGTGCCGAAGTTGAACTTGCGGTCGACCGTGAAGCCCTTCGCTTCGAGGGCCTGCGCATAGATCTCACCCACCAGGGCGGACTCGTAGAAGTTGGCTGAGCCGATGATGACCTTTGGCTTGCTGGCCGATGCACTGGAGCTGCTGCCCCCTCCCGTCGAGCACGCGCTGAGCACCAGCGCGAGCACCGACGCCCCAAGGGCGAGCATGCGGAACCTCCGCATTGGGTCCTCCTTTTGTGATACGGAATGCGCCGCGGCGATGCGCAGCGATAGGTCGGGGAGTGTACCAGCCGAACCGTGACGCCCCGATGTCAGGAATATGCCGACGGTTACGGCCGAGATTCAGGCGTCGGCGGCCGACTCGCGCGCGGGCCGCGCCCGAAGGCCCGGCGACGCTGCGACCCGCTGCAGCGCGGCGAAGCCCAGCTCCGTGGCGATCGCCAGAACGGCGACCAGCAGCGCGCCCACGAAGAGCTGCGCGTCGTCCTGCTGCGCGATCCCATCGATGATCAGGCGCCCCAGTCCGCCTGCGCCAAGGACCGCAGCGAGGGTCGCGGTCGCCACCACCTGCACCGCGGAGATGCGCAAGCCCGCGAGGATCGAGGGCAATGCCAGCGGTACCTCCACCAGGCGCAGGAGCTGCAGCTCGCGCATGCCCATCCCGCGCCCGGCCTCGATCGCCTCGGGGTCAACCTGGCGCAGCCCGGCGAACGTGTTGGTGACGATGGGCGGGATGGCGAGGGCGGTGAGGGCCACGACGCTGGGGATGAGGTCGAAGCCGTACGGCTCGATGTTCGCGGTGAGTGGCCACACGATGCCGATGACCCCCAGCGTCGGGAGCGCCTGACCGATGTTCGCCGCGCGGATGGCAAGGGCCGCGCCACGCCCGGTGTGGCCGATCCAGAGGCCGATCGGGAGGGCGATGACGATCGCCAACGCCATGCAGAAACCGGAGAGCTCGAGGTGCTCGAGAAGGCGCGGCAGCATGCCGTCGGGTCCCGTCCAGTGCGCGGGGTCGCTCAGCCACGCGGCGACCTCGTCGATGAGGGTCACGTCGTCGCCGATCGTGCGCGCGACCAGGGCGTGAGGCGGCTCTGGGCGCCCAGCAGCAGCGCGTCTGCGGCCACCGCGAGTGCCACCGACAGCAGCGCGCCGACGTAGGTGGCGGTCGGGAAGAACCCGTTGATGCCGACCACCACGATGAGGTAGCCGAGCCCGCCCTGCCCAATCAGCGCGGTGACCGACACCAGCCCAACGGTGGTCACCGTCGCGATGCGCAGGCCTGCGACCACGATGGGCAGCGCGATCGGCAGCTCGACGCGCCACAGGCGCTGGCGAGCGGTGTATCCCATGCCATCGGCTGCCTCGAGGACCTCTGCCGGCACGCTGTCGAGACCGAGCAGGATGTTGCGCACGAGGATCAGCAGCGTGTAGCTGACCAGGGCGATCTCTGCGGTCACGAAGCTGATGCCGGTGAATGGGATCAGGAAGGCGAATAGGGCGAGGCTGGGGATCGCGTACAGGATTCCGGCGGTACCGATGACAGCGGTGGTCAGTGTGCGCCGGCGCCGAATGAGGAGCGCCAGTGCGAAGGAGATGAGGAAGCCGACTATCACCGCGGTGGCCGTCATGCCGACGTGCTCTCCCAGCCGCTGGCCAATGACGTCCAGGTTGTCGACGACCCAATCCGGGCGAAAAAGCGGTTCACCCGGCGGCATCGGTCCTCCCGGGAAGCTTTCCGCTCTGCAGCACCTCGCTGATCTGCCCGACGCTGACCAGGCCGATCACCCGTTCGCGTTCGTCGACGACGACACCCAGCTGGACCGATGAGGCGAGCATCGCCGACAGGGCGTCGCGCAGCGTGGTCTCCGGCTCGATCAGGCTGGCGCCGGGCATGGCTGCCCCCGCATCGATCGGTCCATCTCCACCGAGGTCGCTCGCGCGAATCCAGCCCAGCGGGCGCTCGCCGTCGTCCAGCAGCAGGGCGTAGTCGACTGCGGAAGCGTCCAGGTCGCGGCGCGCGTCGGAGCGGCTGCTCCCCATCCGGACCACCACCGCCGGGACCAGCTCCAGGTCGCGCACGCGCGCCAGGGAGAGGCGTTTCAGGCCCCGGTCAGCGCCGACGAAGCGCTCGACGAACTCGCTGGCCGGATGCGCGAGGATCGCGTCCGGCGTGTCGTACTGGGCCAGGATCCCGCCGCGCTGCAGGATCGCGGTCGCGCCGGATCGGGTCGACCGCCCCGAACGGCTCGTCCATGAGCATGACCGGCGGGTCCGCCGCCAACGCTCGGGCGACGCCAACCCGCTGCCGCTCGCCACCCGACAGCTCAGACGGATACCGATCCCGGTACGCGGCAGGATCCAGGCCGACCAGGTCCAGGAGCTCCTCAACGCGCGCGCGAGTGCGGGCTTCCGGCCAGCGCAGCAGCCGCGGCACCACGCTCGCGTTGTCGCCGACCGTCATGTGCGGGAAGAGGCCCACCTGCTGAATGACATAGCCGATCCGCCGCCGCAGCTCGACCGGCGACAGTTGCAGGACGTCACGGCCGTCGATCGTCAACCGGCCCGACGTGGGCTCCACGAGGCGGTTGATCATCTTCATGGTGGTCGTCTTGCCGCATCCCGATGGGCCAACCAGCACGCAGACCTCCCCCGCGGGGATCGTGAGGCTCAGCTCGGTGACCGCTGGAGGCGTGCCCGGCGGCCCGTATCGCTTGGTGACGTGGACGAGCTCGACCACAGCGCCCGTGGTCGAAGAGGCATTCGTCATGGACCGGATGATACGGATGCGGTCCGATAGATCGTCAGCGACGGGTTGGCGTAGACCCGCACGAAGCCGCTCGCCTTCGCGAAGTCCACCGGCGCTTCGCAGGGCGTCGGGCGCCCACTGTCGATCAGGAAGCCGGCGTGCAGCTCGGCCAGCAGCGCAGCGGAGCGGGCTGCGTCCCCGCCGCAGTAGATCTCCTCCAGCTGCTTGCCCCGCGCATCAGGGTCATACCCGAGGTTCGCGACATACGGCCCAAAGGTGGTGAGCCGCAGCCGGCCCGCCGGGTCGGTGGGTGAGTTGAGCCAGCCGTCGGTGGCGAAGACCGATCGCTGCGGGGTATGTGCCGCGATCCAGTCGGCGGCTGCGAGCTGGCTCGCGGGGAGCACCTGCTCGCGGTTGAAGGCCGTCCAGGCGCTGACCAACAGCGGCGACGGCACCGCCAGCGTGAAGACGAGCGCCAGCGCCGGCACCGGCCATCGGCGCATGAGCCATCCCGCCAGCAGCGCCAGGGCGACGGCCATCGCCTGGAAGTACTTGTTCATGTCGAATCCGATCACGCTGACCTGCACGACGTTGGGCACGACGAAGAGGGCAACCGCCCAGGCGCCAAGGAACCAGCGGGCCGGAGTGCGCGGCACGAGCAGCGCTGCGACGGCGAGCAAGAGCGGCAACCCCAGGTTGGTCGTGTAGAAGAAGACGACCGCGGCGGGCCCGTCGGCGAAGGGTGCGGACTCCCAGCCGGTGACGAAATGGAGCGCTCCGGAGCCGGCGGCCTGGGTGAGCGGCGCGATCACGAAGGGCAGGCTCAGCAGGAACGGTGCGAGGAAGAGCGCGGCGTTGCGCGGCGTGTCCCGGTCGAGGAGCCGCTCGGAGGAGAGCACCCATAGGAACGCAAGGAGCAGCGCCGCCGGGAAGAAGAAGAAGTGGAAGGGCGCCAGGAGTGCGCCCAGCAGACCCGCCAGACCGATGAGCAGCGGCCGATCGCGCCAGCCGGCGCGCCGCCGTCTCGCAGACGGGAGTCCGGCGACTAGCAGGAGCACCACGCCGACCAGCATGGGCAGGCCGGCGGTCGTGGCCCGATGGACGAGCAGCCCGGTGCCCATCACGGAGGGGATCCTGAAGTAGGGCCACGTCACCCGGCCAATGGGATCGAACCACGCGTTGTCATAGCTGTTGTGCGTGATCAGCTGGACCGGGTCGCCCAGGCCGTTCGTCAGGTCGCCGACCAGGCGAATCCAGCCGAAGCCGCCCGCGAAGACGGCCAGGGCGGCGGCGATCAGGGCGGCGCGCTTGGCGTGCCGTCCGCGGAAGAGCGCGCGGGCCAGGGCGTGGACGATCAGCGCCAGTGCGGCCGCCAGGATCGCGGAGGAGGTGATGAACGCGGGAATGGCAAAGAGCCCGGCTGCGCTGGCCGCGATGGCGGCGTGGAAGTCCTCGAACCAGTGGTAGATGAGCGGAACGCCCGCGAAATACGGGACCTGCGGCGGAAAGTTGCCGGCGTTCAGGCTCTGGGCGATCGAGAGGTGGACACCTAGGTCGCTCCAGTTCGAGCCGCCGCTGTCGACGCCCGCGGCCGTGACGTGCCACAGCCCATTGCTCAGGACGGCCCCGACGAACGCGGCGGTGAGGCAGCCGAGCGCGAGTGCCGTGCGGTTGCGGGCCGTGGCGTTGACGGCAGCAAGCATCTGGCGCCCAACGCCCACCACGCCACCCGCATTGATCGCGGCGACCGGGAGGGGAATGGCGAGCAGCGCCGCGGCAAGGAAGACCGTCTCGCGGCGGTAGCCCATCAGCTGGGAGAGCCAATAGACCAGGTGGGCGCTGACGGCCACCGACACGATGATGGCGAGCCCCAGCCTCCCCGGAGCCTCGATGCGCGGCCGGGCGAGGGCCATCAGCGCCCAGCCCGGAACGAGGAACAGGATCGGCCAGACGACGACGATGGCGAGGGGCGGCAGCAGGTACGCACCGACGAGGCTCGCCAGCACGGCGAGCGCGGTGGGTGCGGCGCGCAGGGGATGTTCGCCGGGTCGCGCGAGGGCGGCTATGGCCGCGCCCGGCCAGGTCACCTAGCCCTGGGGCGTGGACGGTGCGAGGCGGGGGAGTGGTTGACGCGGGTCGAGCAGCGCGACGATGCGATCGACCTGGCCGTCGGTCAGGACCTCATCGCGGACCATGCGCCGCCCGAGCCTGGTCAAGTCTGCCTGCATGTGCACGCCGGGACGCTGATCCGGCTCCCAGGTGACATCGGTCCCGTCCTGGGCGATGAGGCACGCCTCGACCGCGGACGGTTGGCCGGCGCGCTCGAGGAAGAGCTCGAGGCGATGTCCGGCCAGGCGGGTTGCGGTGATCGGGGTTGCATCCCACGGGATCCACGACTCGGTCGATCCGTTCCATCGGTACCAGTGTCCGTTGCGCTTCCGGAAGCGTCCGCGCTCGTGGGAAAGGGTCAACGCCCACGTGCCGCCGGGGCCGACGACGACCGCGTCGACCGGATCGAGGCCAGACGGCGACGGGTGGCGGACGTAGTGATAGGCATCGTCGAGGACGCGGCCAAGACCCACCGCCACGCGATCAGGGGCGAGCGCGGGGAGCCCACGGATCGCGAAGCGGGAGTGTGAGGCCGGGGTGTGGAGAATCATCAGTCCCGAAGGTGCCCCTGGCAGCGGAAGTCAAGAATAGCGCGACCATATTCAGGCGCCTAGATGAAACCATTGTTCAATGGTTCGTTCGTTCGGGCGGCAAGGACCGATGGGGTCGTCGGGCCTGCGCGGCGCGGCCGCCGCCGGATGGCTGGCTGCTAGCATCCCGAGGATGGACGCGGAGCGCGATGGCGAGGAGATCGAGGGCGCCATCCGAACCCTGCTTGCTCAAATTGGCGAGGACCCTGAGCGTCCCGGGCTGGTCGGCACCCCGGATCGCGTCGCGCGCATGTACGGCGAGCTCACCTCCGGATACCGCACCGATCCCGAGGCACTCATCAACGGGGCCTGTTACCAGGTCGACTACGACGAGATGGTGGTCGTCCGCGACATCGAGTTCTACTCGCTGTGCGAGCACCACCTGCTCCCGTTCTTTGGTCGCGTGCATGTTGGCTACCTGCCGCGCGGCACGGTGATCGGGCTGTCCAAGATTCCGCGCATCGTCGAGATGTACGCCAAGCGGCTGCAGCTGCAGGAGCGGATGACCACCGAGGTCGCCGATTTCCTCATGGAGCATCTGGGCGCCAAGGGAGTCGGCTGCGTCGTCGAGGCGAGCCACCTGTGCACCATGATGCGTGGGGTCCGAAAGGAGGAGGCGCGCATGGTGACCAGCTCGATGCTCGGGACATTCCGCCGTGACGGCCGAACCCGCAACGAGTTCCTGCGCCTGATCGGGAAGGCGCTCTAGGCGTGCCCTACGCGACCCTCCTGACCGAGGAGGACCTCGTCGACGGTCTCGCCGAGCTACCGGAGTGGGCTCGTGACGCGAGCTCGATCGTCCGAACGGTGCGATGTACATCCTTTCGCGACGCGATCGAGCTCGTCGACCGGGTGGCAGACGCCGCGGAGGCGGCTGAACACCATCCCGACATGCTGATTCGTTGATTCGTTGGCGTCGCGTGACCTTTACCCTCTCGACGCACGCGTCAGGCGGGCTGACCGCCAAGGACCTCCACATGGCTGCGGAGATCGACCGGCTCGCGGCTAGAATCGGCGCCGCATGAGCGACGAACCGGGGACCTCGGAGGCCCAGCCACGGACCGCCCCCATCCGCGTGCTGATCGCCAAGCCCGGGCTCGACGGGCACGACCGCGGCGCGAAGGTTCTCGCGCGGGGACTGCGCGACGAAGGTTTCGAGGTCATCTACACCGGACTGCGCCAGACGCCGGAGATGATCGCGGATGCCGCGGAGCAGGAGGACGTCGACGTGGTGGGCCTCTCCATCCTGTCCGGCGCGCACATGACTCTGCTGCCGCGCATCGTGGAGATGATTCGTGGCCGCGGGATGGACGACATCCTCATCGCCGCGGGCGGCATCATCCCCGACGCCGACATTGGTCCGCTCAAGAAGGCGGGCATCGCGGAGATCTTTGGCCCGGGCACCAGGATCGGCGACATCGCTCGCTACTTCCGCGAGCACGCGCGCCAGCGCACCTGACGCGTGGCTGACGGGCCGGCGCTCCTGACGGCGGCCGTCGGGGGCGAGCGGCGTGCGCTGGCCCGTCTGCTGACCGGCATCGAGAACCAGGATCCGGCGTTCCGCGAGCTCCTTCCCCGCATCTTCGCGGCGACCCGTGGCGCGCATCTGGTTGGCGTCACGGGTCCGCCGGGCGCAGGCAAGTCGACGCTCGTCACCGCACTCACGCGGGAGTACCGCACGCGCGGGCGACGGGTCGGGATCGTGGCGGTGGACCCGTCGTCGCCATACACCGGCGGCGCGATCATGGGCGACCGGATCCGCATGATGGAGCACGCGGCGGATCGTGAGGTCTTCATGCGCAGCATGGCCAGCCGCGGTGAGCTGGGCGGGATCGCGGCGACCACCTGGCTCGTGGCGGCCGCGCTGGATGCCGCCGGCTACGACCCGGTCCTGGTCGAGACGGTGGGCGCGGGGCAGGCCGAGCTGGAAGTCGCGCGGCTGGCCGAGACCACCGTCGTGGTCGAGGTGCCGGAGATGGGGGACGAGATCCAGGCGATCAAGGCCGGCCTGCTGGAAGTCGCTGACGTCGTGGTGGTGAACAAGGCCGATCGCCCCGGCGCCGAGCGCTCCGCTCGACAGCTCCGCGCCATGCTGGCCGGCGCCGGCGGCCGGTTCGCCGCTCCGCCACCGATCCTGCTGACGGTGGCCACCACCGGCGACGGAATAGGAGCGCTCGTGGACGCGATCGAGGCCGACCGCGAGCGCGCCCGCTCAGCCGACCGGGCGCTCGCGCGGGCGCGCAACCAGCTGCTGCGCGCCGTCGCGGAGCGCTCCCGCCGTCGCGCTGAAGCTCGCGCGGAATGGGAAGCGACCGTAGCGGAGATCGCGGAGCACCGGCTCGACCCGATCACCGCCGCAGACCGCCTCCTGGGCAAGTGATGCGCTCGAGGCGGCGGCTGGTAGGCTAGCGGCCCAATGAGCATCGACCGCGTCTTCGTCATCGGCGCCGGCCTGATGGGGCATGGCATCGCGCAGGTAAGCGCCGCCGCCGGGAAGCAGGTGACCCTCTCGGATCGGACCGCGGAGCTCGCCAAGAAGGGCCGCGACCGCATCGCTGGCAACCTGGCGCGCCAGGTCGAGAAGGGCAAGCTCGACCAGGCAGGCGCGGAGGCAATCCTGGGCCGCGTCGCCACGGCGGTCGGCGCGGACGGCGCAGCGGGCCACGACCTGGTCATCGAGGCGGTCTTCGAGGACGAGCCGCTCAAGCGCGAGACATGGGCCGCACTGACCAAGGCGGCCGACGCGGACGCGATCTTCGCGACCAACACGAGCAGCATCTCGATCACCGGGCTCGCCACCGCCACGGACCGGCCGTCCCGCTTCATCGGTCTGCACTTCTTCTCTCCGGTCCCGGTCATGGGGCTCATCGAGATCATTCGCGGCCTGGAGACCGATGACGCCACCTACGAGACCTGTCGTGCCTTCG
>VBGQ01000185.1 GCA_005882055.1 Chloroflexota bacterium | reverse complement strand
CGGACGAGCTTGCCCGCAGCATCGAGCGCCAGGTCGGCGACCTGCGAGCGCAGCTCGGCCATGGCCTTCTCGCGCTCGGCAGTGATCTCCTCCCGAGCCCGATCGATCAGCTTCTGGGCCTCCCCCTTTGCCTGCGCAAGCGTCTCGGCGCGAGAGTCCTCGGCGATCTTGCTGGCACGCGCGAGCAGCGCCTGGGCCTCTTTACGCGACTCCGCCAATGCGGCCTCGCGCTCGTTGGCCGCGAGCTGTCGGTCGCGTTCCGCTGCCTCCGCATCCTCGAGGCCCTTCGCGATTCGCTTCTGCCGCTCGTCGAGCAACGCCAGCGCCGGCTTGAAGAGGAAGCGATTCGCGAGGTAGAGGAGCAGCAGGAAGTTGACGATCTGGAAGATGAGCTTCGGGAGGTCGACCCCGAACGCGTCGAACAACGGCACCTGGGGCGCCTACTTGATGAAGATGAGCATGAGGGCGACCACCAGGCAGTAGATGCCGATCGCCTCGGTGAGGGCGAGGCCCAGGATGTAGGGCACGAAGATGGTCCCGGAGGCGTCGGGGTTCCGGCCGAGCGCTTCCATGGCCTTGCTGAAGCCGATGCCGAGGCCGATTCCCGGGCCAATGGCGCCGATCATGGCAAGGCCGGCGGCGAGATTGGAATTCACGTCCCTGGTTCCTCCTACTGCGATGCCTGTGGGTGCAGGCGATGGAATCCCTAGCTGTGGGCTGGCGCCGACGCATCCTGCGCGGCGCCCGATGGCGCATGGTCCCCCTGGTCCGACTCTGCGTGCCCGCCCTGCTGCTCCGCGATGGCCAGCGTGATGTAGGCCATCGTCAGCAGCGCGAATACCATCGCCTGGACGAGCCCGAAGAGCAGCTCGAGCAGGATGAAGAAGGCCGGCACGAAGAAGGCGAGCGGCAGCACGAAGATCGCGGCGGTGGTGAGGGCGAGCATCGTCGCCATCAGCACCTCGCCGGCGAAGACGTTGCCGAAGAGTCGCATCGACAGGCTGATGAGCCGGCTCAGCTCGCTGATGAGGTGGATCGGGAACATCAGCGGGGCCATGTAGCGAGGCTCGCCGGCGAGCTCCTTGAGGTAGCCGATCGGTCCGTGCAGGCGCACCGCCCACCAGACGAAGACGACAAAGGTGATCAGGGCCAGGCCAAGCGTGAAGTTGAGATCCGCGGCCGCCGGTCGCACGAAGGGCACGAGCTCCTTCCCCGCTTCGGTCTCCTTGACCAGCCCGATGGTCCCGACCCCCGGCAACACGCCGAGCCAGTTCGCGATGAGGATCATCAAAAAGAGGCCCACGACCAGCCCAACGTAGCTGCGCCAGCGGCTTGTCGAGCCCGCCACGATGCCGGAGAGCCACTCGATGGGCAGCTCCACTGCGCTCTGGAATCGGGAAGGGACCAGCGAGGCCCCCCGCAGGAACCACCACGACGCGCCAAGCAGGATCGCCGAGGCGAGCACCGCCCCGACCATGCTGTTGGTGACCTGCAGCGGCCCGATCGTGAAGAGCGTCTCCGCCTTGATGGAGACCTGGATCAGGCTGTCGGCCGCGATGGGCATCTATCTCCTCATGGCGTTGTTGGCCACGTCCCAGATCGTGTACATCGCCGCGGCAATGCCGAGGACGGTTCCAATGAGCGTGAAGATCGGGCTGGTATGCAGCCAGCTGTCGAGCAGGAGCCCGCCTCCCAGGCCCAGGACCACCGATATTCCGAGCCTCAGCCCGAGATCGAAGGCGATTCCCATGTTGGCCGTGGGCGGATGCCCTGGCCCGGGGGTGTCGCGCTCCGCATCCGGTTCAGGCTTTGTCATTTGGGACCGCCACCGGTGTAGCCCCGACGCACGCCGGTGCGGATCAGGAGCCAGATCCCGGTGGCCGCGATTAGGGTTCCGGCCGCAAGACCGATGAGCGCCAGGAGCGGCGAGGATCGAAGCGTCGCATCCAGGATGATGCCCACCACCGCGCCCCCCACCATCGGGATCACCATGATCGCGGTCACCAGACCAAAGATCTTGACGAGCCCCGAAGGCGTGAGCTGAGGCACAGTTCGACTCAGAACGGTCGGACGGCGCGAGTATAGCGGAGGCTCCCCGATCCCGCGACCAAGGCGCCGGGGAGCTAGACCGGCGTTGCGGTTCGCACGCGCTCCAATGTCGAGGGAATCCCGGGGACCGGGAAGCGGTCTGCGACAGCCGCGACCCGCTCCTTGACGCGGTGCTGCGCGGCCTCGTCCCCGCGAGCCGCAATGCCGTCCACGATCAGGTCGCCGATCTCGTGCATCTCCGCCTCGACCATGCCGCGGCTGGTGACCGCCGGCGTGCCAAGCCGGATCCCGCTCCCGACGGCAGGTGGGTTGGGGTCGTAGGGGATGGTGTTCTTGTTGACGGTGACGTTGACCTCCCCCAGGGCGGCATCGGCCTCCTTGCCGGTGACCCCCCACGGCCGTACGTCAACGAGCATGAGGTGGTTATCGGTCCCGCCGGTGATCACCACCCCGTCACGCTCGGCCAGGCGTGCCGCAAGCGCCTGCGCGTTGCGCACCGTCTGCGCCGCATCGCGCCGGAACTCGGCACTCGTCGCCTGCTTGAAGGCAACCGCCTTGCCGGCGATGACATGCTCGAGCGGCCCGCCCTGAATGGCGGGGAAGACGGCCTTGTCGATCGCCTTGGCGAGGTCGGCGATGCACAGGATCATGCCCCCGCGCGGCCCGCGCAGGGTCTTGTGGGTGGTGGTCGTGACCACCTGCGAGTGAGGGATGGGGCTGGGATGCACGCCCGCGGCGACGAGACCGGCGAAGTGGGCCATATCGGTCATGAGGATGGCTCCCACCTCGTCGGCGATCTCCCGGAAGCCCGCGAAATCCCAGAGCCGTGGGTACGCGGTCGCGCCGGTCACGATCAGCTTGGGCCGATGCTCCCGCGCGAGCGCCCGCACCTGGTCCATGTCGATCAGGTGCGTCTGCGGATCGACCTTGTAGGCGACGAAGTTGTAGTACTGGCCGCTGAAGTTGACCGGCGAGCCGTGCGTCAGGTGGCCGCCCTGGTCGAGGGCGAGGCCCATCACCGTGTCACCCCGCTGCAGCAGGGCGTGGTAGACGGCCATGTTGGCCTGCGCGCCGGCGTGCGGCTGCACGTTGGCGTGCTCCGCGCCGAAGAGCGCTTTGGCGCGTTCCCTGGCGAGCTCCTCGACCTGGTCGACGATCTCGCAGCCACCGTAGTAGCGGCGGCCGGGATAGCCCTCCGCGTACTTCGCGGTGAGGACCGATCCGACCGCCTGCAGCACCGCCAGCGAGGGATAGCTCTCCGAGGCGATCAGCTCGAGGTTCGAGCGGGTGCGCTCCTCCTCGGCATGGACGAGCGTGGCGATCTCGGGGTCCTCGGTCTCGAGCGGAGCCCAGAAGTCCATCTCGACGGGATCTCCTTGCGTGCGGTCAGGTCGGAGAGCGAGTGTAGACCGATGGCGCCGGATGCGGCGAGGCTGCCCCCAACGGCGATATATCGGTGTCAGCCGGCTATACCGGCGGGTGGCAGTGGTGCGGGGCCGCTCTCACGGGGTCGCGTCGAGCAGCGACTTGGCGACGAGCTCAAACGGCTCGAGACTCTGCTCCGCGCGGCTGACGACAACTGCTCCCTCTGTCGCCGCGACGAGCGTGGCTGCCAACCGCTCAGCGGCTCGGCGTTCCACCCCGCCTTCGACGTACAGCTCGGCGAGCCCCCGACGCCAGGCCCGGAAGATCGACGCGGCGTGTTCCAGCAAGTCGGGGGAATCGGACCCGACGGTGACTGCAAGCACGGCGCACCCCGCCTGCAGCTCTGACCGGACGAGTACGGCGCGCCACAGGTCGAGGAATGCCTGGGTGACTGCCTTTGGCGACGACCCATGCAGCGTTTCGAGCACGCTCAGGGCGCGTTCGCCTGCGAGCTCGATGGCGGCCTCGACGAGCTGGTCTTTGCCCCGTGGGAAGTGGTGGTAGATCGAGCCACGCGGCGCTCCCGAACGCTCGAGGACGTCGCTGAACGCCGTCCCCTGGACCCCGCGCATGGCGAGCAGGGTTGCGGCGCTCTCGATCATCTTGCGGCGGGCGTTGCTCCGCATCCTGGTGGAACGTACCTCTTGACTATGACGTGCGTCATAGATGATCCTCCACTATGACACTCAGCATAGTGGAGGACTGATTCCATGCCCATGATCGACATCCACGCACCGGCCGGCACCTTTGCCGACCCTCACGAGCTCGCCACGGCGGCGGCAGGGACACTGATGCGGATCGAAGGGGTTCCCGATATCCCGATGTTCCGTGAGAACACGGCGGCCTTCGTCCGCGAGCTGCCGGCGCCGGCAATCTCCGACGTCAACGGCGAGTCGCGCCACGTGCGCGTCCAGGTGCTTACGAATGCGGGCGCGCTGGACCGCGATAAGCAGCTCGCGGTCGTTGAGCAGCTCACGGCGCTCGTCGCCGAAGCAGCGGGCGATCCGACCCTTGCGCGTCGCACGTGGGTGTTGCTGACCGAGGCCGTGCCGGGCGGCTGGGGCCTCTGGGGTCGCGCCCACACCAACGAAGAGCTGGTAGCGGCTGCTCGGGACGAGATCGCATCGCTGCGAGGCGGTTGACCGGGCGGCGCGGGAAGCACCGACCGCCTCTCGTCAAGGAGTGTTGGTAGCTTCCGAACTGGCGCGAACCGCCCTGACCAAGCCACCACCTTCTCCGATCGTCACCGCGGCTCCATCCGCGATCTGCGTCAGGTCTTCGCTCCTGAGCACGACGATCGGGACCCGAAGGCCGTACAACTCGTCTGCCACCGCGGCGCCGACAGCCAGGATCAATTCAGGCTCTCCGAGCAGGATCGCCGCGGGTGCCGTGCCGGCGCGCACCGCCTCGGCGAGGACCGACGAAGATGAAGAGGAGCCGCGCGCAGCGCCCATGATCAGAACCCGTCGAGTGAGGAGCGCACCGTGCTGCGGGTGGTGCGCGTCGATCAGCCGGCCCGTCACCGGATCCATTCCGCCCCACAGGCTGAGGGGCTCATCCAGGCGCAGGGCGGATCCCGAGGCCTCGCCCGGCGCCAGGACGCGGCCGCGGAAGGTCGCGACTGGGTTCACGCCGCGTCCCACGCGGAGGGAAGCCTGACGACACGACCCGCAACCGCCGATGCGACGCATTCGGCGATACTCCCGAAGACGACCTCCGCGCCGACGTTGCCCGGCGCGTAGTAGGCCCACTTCGCCGAATCGGTCATGACTGCGCCGTCACCGGGGCGCAGGACTGGCGCGATGTAGCTGCACGTGTCGACCAGGATCTCCACGCCGGCTTCGTGCAAGCGCGCCACGGTGCCGCGCTCCTCCGCCGCTTCGAGGACGTCGCGCCCGGTCGAGACGACCAGCTCGACGCCCGGCGCCGGGCGCGACGAGCCGAGCAGCCCCGCGAACCGGTGCAACTCGTCGAATGAGGCGTGCGGCGTACCGATCGAGACCGCCCGAAGCGGCAGCTCGCCCTCGGCGCTCGTGAGCTCTCGCCTGGCCTCCTGCAGCTCGTCCAACGTGATCTGCTCCGTCGCCTCCGGCTGGTTCGAGCCGACGGCGACGTCAAGGGTGGGGGCCTCCGGCGTCGACCCCACCGCGTGGAAGAGCGCGACGGAGCCGGAGGATGCCGCTGCCGCACCCAACGCCTTCAACCGGTCCTCGCTCAGGCCGGTCGGCAGACCGTCGAGAACTGCAATCGCCGCCCCCGCGCGCCGGCCGAGCACCATCCCGAGCACCGGATAGAGGGAGTCATCGCCAAGCAGCTCGGTGGGAACGTTCGCGCCCAGGCGCAGCAGCAGCTGCCCCCGGCGAGCATCGGCCCGGTGCAGGCCTGCATCGGGAACGCGGCCGGCCACCGCGCAGGCCACGTCGATGAAATCTCCGTATCGATTGGTCCGTGCCCCGATCACCGAGTTGCAGAAGACGATCGCGTTGGACTCGGCCCACGCCACCTGCTCGCCGAAGCTCGGACGGGCGCCCGGTACCTGGTAGGGCGCGCAGGTGAAG
>VBGQ01000184.1 GCA_005882055.1 Chloroflexota bacterium | reverse complement strand
GCACGTGCACGATCCGCTGGGTCGGGAGGTCGAGGCGGAATGGCTCGTTCTCGACGAGGGGCGCAGCGCGTTCGTCGAGATGGCGGCGGCGAGCGGTCTCGCGCGCCTCGCGCCGAACGAGCGCACGCCGGCCAACGCCCGGCTGGCCTCGACACGGGGAACCGGGGAGCTGCTGCGCGAGGCGCTCGACGCCGGGGTCGAGACGATCACGATCGGGCTGGGGGGCTCGGC
Organism: Chloroflexota bacterium; assembly: GCA_005882055.1. Taxonomy (GTDB): domain Bacteria; phylum Chloroflexota; class Limnocylindria; order QHBO01; family QHBO01; genus CF-82. The sequence goes on along the minus strand of VBGQ01000184.1, from coordinate 10,461 downwards.
CACCACGGACGGCGGAGCTGGCCTGCTCGCGGCGCTCGGGCTGCGTCTGCTGGATGGGGATGGCAACGATCTGCCCGATGGCGGCGGCAGCCTGGGCCGTCTCGCCCGCGCGGACCCGGCGGATCTCGACCCGCGGCTGCGCGATGTGCGCCTGACGATCGCCTGCGACGTGGCCAACCCATTGACCGGGGAGCGGGGCGCCGCCGCGACGTACGCGAGGCAGAAGGGCGCGGATCAGACGGCAGTCGACGAGCTGGACGTCGCACTGCATCGCTGGGGCGAGGCGATCGAGTCCGCGACCGGACGCATCGTGGCCGAGGTTCCCGGCTCCGGTGCCGCCGGCGGGACGACCGCGGGCCTGCTGGGATTCACGTCTGCGGCGATCCGGCCGGGTGTCGAGGTCGTCGCTGAGCTCGTTGGGCTGGCAGACCGGCTCGCGGAGGCCGACTTGGTCATCACCGGCGAGGGCCGCGCAGACGAACAGACGCTCTCCGGCAAGGCGGCGCTGGGCGTCGCGCGACTGGCACCCAAGGGCACGCCGGTCGTGCTGCTCTGCGGGGCGCTTGGGCCCGGGTCGGGAACCCTCGAGGCATCGGGCGCCTTCGCGCTCGTGCAGCCAATCCCGGACCACCCGATGGAGCTCGCCGAGGCAATGGCGGACAGCCAGCGCCTGCTCGAGAACGCGGCGGAGCGGTTGGCGCGCAGCGTCGGCATCGGTCTGTTGCTCTCGGATGCCTGAGCCCAGGCCAACGGGGGTGCGGGGAAAGCTTCCGCCTCGGAGGCGGCCGGCTCGCAAGCGGCGGGGGCCGAGCCCGCAGAAGCTCGCCGCGAACCGACGTCGTCGGCGGGCGCTGGCGGCGGTCGTGCTCGAGCGGCTCGGGGAGCGGTACGACCATCCAGCGTGGTCAGGGCCGCGGCTCGACGTGGTGAGCGAGCTGGTGCTGACGATCCTGGCCCAGAACACCGCTGACGTGAACTCGTATCGGGCGTTTACCGCGCTTCGTCAGCGTTACGCGGATTGGGACGCCGTCCTCGCGGCACCGACCGACGAGCTCGAGGATGTCATCCGCCCCGGCGGGCTGGCACCCACCAAGTCACGCCGCATCCAGCACGTGCTCGCCGAGGTCAAGGCTGAGCACCCCGATTGGGACCTCTCGTTCCTGGGGATCGTGCCGTTGGACGAGGCGCGCGACTGGCTCACTTCGCTGCCAGGGATTGGTCGCAAGACCGCCTCGATCGTCCTGCTCTTCTGCTTCGGTCGGCCCACCATGCCGGTCGACACGCACATCCATCGCGTTGCTCTGCGTCTGGGTCTCATTCCGCCCAAGACGCCGCTGGATCGGGCGCATGACCTGCTCGAGGAGGTGTTGCGGCCGGACGAGGTATACGCCTTTCATGTCGAGACGATCCGCCACGGCCGGCACACGTGCCGGGCCCCTCGACCGATCTGCGGCCTCTGCCCTTTGACCGATGTCTGTGCGTACTACGTGCTGGTGCAGCGCGGCAAGGCTCCGGTGGCGCCGGTGCCCAGGGGCTACGACCCGGCGGCCGGGTCCCCGCGTTACCACGACGAGCTCCTCCACGGCTGGGCTGCACCGGAAGGACAGAGATAGCACTCCACCATCGGTCCCATGGCTGGCCCAAATGGCGGCTGCTAGAATCGCCGTCCGCTTCGGGCCGAAGTAGCTCAGTGGTAGAGCAACGGTTTCGTAAACCGTCGGTCGTGGGTTCGAGTCCCACCTTCGGCTCCATACTCTGAGCCGACCATGACCCAATCCGTCGGCGATCGCTTGGCAGAAGCCCGGGATGCATTCCAGGGGCACGAGTGGGGCCGCGCGCTCGAGCTGTTCAAGCAGGCGGACCAGGACGCCGAGCTCCCGCCCGAGGATATCGAGTCGATGGGCGACGCCGCGTGGTGGGCAGCGCGGCCCGATGAAGGGATCGAGGCCTTCCAGCGCGCCTACAGCGCATACCTCGCAGCGCAGAACCGACCCCGGGCCGCATACGTAGCGCTCACGCTGGCGCGCGAGTTCGGCGTCAAGCAGGAGGGCCCGGTCTCAGCCGGATGGTTCAAGCGCGCCGAGAAGCTCCTCGAAGCCGAGCCGGAGGGAGCTGAGCACGGGTACCTCTATCTCCGCCAGTGCGTGCTCGCGCTGAACGCGGGGAACGCTGATGAGGCCATTGAGCTCGGAAAGCGTGCGGTCGAAGTGGGCGCGAGGGTGGGTGACGCCAACCTGCGGGCCATCGGCTCCGTCTATCAGGGCGTCGCGTTGGTGGACAGCGGTCAGGTGCCGGCGGGCCTCGCTCTCATCGACGACGCGGCCCTGGCCGCAGTCAACGGGGAGCTCGGCCTCTACGCAACCGGGACGGTGTATTGCAACACCATCGCGACCTGTTGCGAGATCGCGGACTTCCGCCGCGCCAGCGACTGGAGTAACGCTGCGCGGCGATGGAGTGAGAAGCATCCCGACCAACCACTCACTCCGGGAGACTGCCGAGTCCACGAAGCAGAGGTCCTTGCCCTGCGCGGAGCCTGGGCGGAGGCCGAGGAGTCGGCTCGCCGTGGCGCCGACGAGCTGCGCGCATTCAATCGGCTCTACCACGTCGGCGAAGCCCTCTACCAGATCGGGGCCATTCGGCTGCGGATGGGAGACCTCTCAGCTGCGCAGGACGCCTTCAGGCAGGCCAGTGAGCTCGGGAGGGACCCACAACCGGGCCTCTCGCTCCTCCTCCTGGCCGAGGCGAAGGTCGATGCCTCCATGGCATCGATCGCTCGCGCGGTCGAAGAGGAGACATCGAGCAACCTGGCACGTGGCCGCCTCCTGCCGGCATTCGTCGAGATCTCGCTCACGGCGCGAGACCTGGACCTTGCCCGCAAAGGAGCCGATGAGCTGGAGTCGATCGCTTCGACCTATGACACTCCCACGCTGCAGGCCGCTGCCGCCACCGCGCGCGGCTCGGTGCTCCTCGCCATGGGTGACGCCAAGGCGGCCGCGCGAGTCCTGCGTGCGGCGGTGAAGCGCTGGCAGGAGATCGACGCCCCGTATGAATCGGCGCAGGCGCGGGTGCTGCTGGCACGGGCTGTCGGCATGCAAGGCGACCAGGAAGGAGCCAGCCTGGAGTTCGCGGCCGCCCGCGGTGCGTTCGAGCGGCTCGGCGCATCCCCTGACGTCAGCAGCATCGACGCCCATCTGCTGGAGCGGGAAGCTGATCGCGGTTCGGCACTATCGAGCCGCGCCACCAAGACATTCCTTTTCACCGACATCGTGAAATCGACCAATCTCATCGAGGCCATTGGTGACGAGGCCTGGCTCGATCTGCTGCGATGGCACGACCAGGCCCTCAGGTCACTCTTTGCTGAGCATCGAGGCGTGGAAATGGACCACGCGGGGGACGGGTTCTTCGTCGCCTTCGACGAGCCGGGCGCAGCGATCAGATGTGCCGTCGCCATCCAGTCGAAATTGGCCGAGCACCGGCGGATGCACGGGTTCGCACCGCAGGTCCGGGTGGGCGTCCATGCCACCTCGGCGACCAAGGCAGGCGGGGCCTACCGTGGCAAGGGCGTCCATGAGGCGGCGCGCATCGGCTCTGCCGCAGAAGCTGGTGAGATCCTCGCGAGCCGATCCACGCTCGAGGCGATTGCGGGCCGATTTGCGGCTTCGCCACCTCGTACCGTGCAGCTCAAGGGGATCTCCCAACCCGTCGAGGTGGTTGCGATCGACTGGCGGTCGGCTGCGACCTAGGGCGGTCGGCGGTCAGGCCGGCGGGGTGCCCATCACGAGTGCGGCGAGCGCGTCCTCATCGAGGCGCTCACCCTCCGCCCAGGCCGCATCCACGGCCCGCGGGCCATCGCGCTCGGCGAGCGCGGCCCGCGCCTCGGCCGACACGTCGTCAACGTTCACGACGAAGTTCGGGGTGCCTCCTCCCATGGTGGCGCGCCGCTTTGCCGACGCGGCCGCGAGGCGCAGGGCCTCGTCCGGGCGGCCCTCGCTGACGGCCATCGCCGCCGCCAGATCGAGCAGGAGCGGCAGTCGCGCGTGGTCGTTCATTTGCCGGATCGGGCCGAGGGCGAGCCGTAGGTACTCACGCGCTCGGCTCGGGTCGCCCAGACGGAAATAGATGTTGCTCAGGACCATGGTGTTGTCAGTCGTCCGTGCGACGTTCCCCTGCTCGGTGTGCAGCCGACGTCCTTCTTCGAGCAGGTCGCGCGCGAGCTCGAGGTTCCCAGCCCGGAGCTCCAACGCGCCGTGCGCCGCGGTGGAGTCGGCGAGGCGGTCCGTCTGGCCGGCGGCGGCGAACAGCTCGGCTGCCTTGGTGAATCGTTCGCGGGCGGTGGGAATGTCATACCCGAGCATCGAGACGAACGCGAGGTTGTAGACGTCATCGGCGATCCGAGCCGCCTGCCCGTCCCGGAGGTCGATGGCATAAGCCGCCTGGTAGTGGTATTCCGCCTCGGCGAGCTTGTCCTGCCAGTACACGATCCCACCGGCGGCGGTGTGCGCCGCGGCCAGGATGCCCTGGTCGAGGGCGGCGGCCTCATCGGCGGCTGGCATGAGGCGTTCGAACCATTCCCGAGCCTCCCGGGTGTGTCCTCGCTGCTGCCAGAAGCGCCAGAGCGCAGTCGCGATCCGAAGGCCGATCTCGCTGTGGCGGGTCTCGATCGACCAGCGCAGGGCGGCTCGCAGGTTGTCGTGCTCGCTGGTCAGACGGTTGAGCCATCCCAGCTCGGCCCCGCGCTCCAGGTCGGGCGACGCCCTCTCCGCGAGCTTCAGGAACCAGTCTGCGTGCCGTTCGCGAATGACGGGTGCTTCGCTGGCGTCCACGAGCCGTCCACCCGCGTACTCGCGGATGAGCTGCAGCATCTCGAATCTGGGTTCCGAAGAACTCTCGGATGAGGGGCGCACCAGGCTGTGGTCGACCAGCGCGGCGATGCCATCGAGGATGTCGAGGTCTGCATCCCGGTCGAGAACGGTGATCGCCTCCGCGGCTTCCACCGAGCAGCCTCCGGAGAAGGCGGAGAGGCGCCGGAACAGCGCCCGCTCCTGCTCAGTGAGCAGGTCGTAGCTCCAATCGATCGCTCCTCGCAGCGTTCGCTGCCTCGCGGGGAGATCGATGCCTCCCCCGGCAAGCAGGGGCAGGGCGACTTCCAAGCGCTCGAGGATCACCGCCGGGCTGAAGAGCTTGACCCTCGCCGCAGCAAGCTCAATCGCAAGAGGCAAGCCATCCAGCCGACGGCAGATGCCTCCGACGGCGCCTGCATTCTCATCGGTCAACCGAAAATCAGGTCGAACGCGCCGGGCTCGCTCCACGAAGAGTGCCACGGCCTCGATGCCGGAAAGCTCCTCGGCATTCTGATGGTCGTCGGCGCCGGGCACGGGCAGTGGCGCCACCGGATATTCCTGCTCACCCGACAGGTGGAGCGGAACGCGGCTGGTGACGACGACCCGCAGCTTCAAGGCGGCTGCCAGCATGCGGGCCACGAGCGGCGCGGCGACGGTCAGCTGCTCGAAGTTGTCCAAGATCAGGAGCAGCTGACGCTGCGCGATCTGGTCGATGAGCGCGTCTTCCGGGTCGCTCTTGGCGGCGGCCGGGGTTCCAACAGCCTGACCGATCGCGACCGCGGCCGGCGGCCGCTCCGCGATGGTCTCGAGCGCCACGAAGTAGACGCCATCCTTGAACCCCCCAAGTGAACGATCACCGAGCTCCTGGCTGAGCCGGGTCTTCCCGATGCCGCCTGGGCCTGTCAGCGTCAAGAGGCGCGTCTTGTCGAGGAGCTCGGAGAGCTCGTTGAGCTCGTGATCGCGACCGATGAGGGGCGTCTCCGCCGCGACCAGGTTGGTACGCGACGCGTCGAGGGTGCGGAGGGCGGGAAAGTCCTGCGGCAGGGTGGGGATGACCAGCTGGAAGAGGTGCTCCGGTGCCGGCAGGTCCTTGAGCCGATGCTCACCCAGGTCCCGGAGCCCGATCCCCTCCGGCAGCGCGGGCTCGACGAGCGCACGGGTGGCCTCGGAGATGACCACCTGACCGCCGTGCCCGGCGGCGCTGATCCGCGCGGCGCGATTCACGTCCATTCCCACGTAGTTGTCACCGCCCAGCAGACCCTCGCCGGTGTGCAGGCCCATCCGGACGCGGATCTGGGTTCCCTCCGGCCAATCGGACTGGGCGAGCGCACGCTGAGCATCGGCGGTGGCGCGGACGGCACTCGTCGCAGACGGAAAGACCGCGAGCCGAAAAGCCGTCCCCGAGCTGGTCGACGAGACGGGTCGAGCCTTCGATATCGGTGAAGAGGAACGTGACGGTACCGGTCGGGAGCTCGGGCACGGCGTGATGGTACGGGCGCGTCAACCGGTCGAGCTACGGTCGGTGCCCTTCGCTGCCCTCAGCGTCGCGCCAGAATGAGGCCCCAACCGCAGTTCGAGGTGACCGTTCGTGCTGGCCGACGCGATGCTCATCACAACCGTGGCAGTGACTGACCTAGAGGGCAGCAAGCATTTCTTCGGGGAGCAGCTTGGGCTGCCCATCCTCGAGGAGGCGCCCTTCGCCATCCGCTTCGGCGCCGGCGCGGGGACGCAGATGTCCGTGCGGCGTGGGCAGCCCAATGTCGGCCAGACGGTTGCGCACTTCGAGGTCAGCGACGTCGAGGCGGCCGTGCGGGAGCTGACCGCCAAGGGAGTCGCGTTCCAAGAGTACGAGACCCCCAAGACGACGAACTTCATCGCCCAGATCGGTCCGGCTCGGGGCGCCTGGTTCACTGACCCCGACGGCAACGTGTTCGGCCTCCGCGAAGGACCGATCGCGGCGTCGAGGGGGTAGGTCGCAGCCGATGGCACGCCCAGGTTCGCCCATCGGACAGGCGCAGCAATCGCCGGAGTCGCTCTGGCGAAACACCGACTTCGCCAAGCTGTGGGCCGGCCAGACGGTTTCGGAGCTTGGCTCGGTCGTCACCCGCACGGCGATCCCGCTGGTCGCGCTCCTCGTCCTCGGAGCCGGACCACGCGAGATGGCCCTGCTGATCGTGGCGGCCAGCCTGGCGGTGCTCATCGTTGGCCTCTTCGCCGGTGCCTGGGTCGACCGCCTTCGACGCAGGCCGCTCCTCATCTGGGCCGACGCGATCCGCGCCGTCCTGTTGGCTTCGATCCCCGCGGCGTACCTCGCCGGGGTGCTGGGGTTCACGCAGCTCTACGTCGTGGTGTTCCTGGAGGGCTGCCTCGGAGCGTTCTTCGATGCCGCGTATCCGGCCTACGTGCCATCGCTCGTCGGGGTCGAGCGCGTGGTCGAGGGCAACAGCAAGCTGGCGACGAGCTCATCGCTCGCCGAGATCGGAGGCCCTGGGCTCGCGGGCGCGCTTGTCCAGGCCATCGGCGCACCACTCGCGATCCTCGTGGACGCGATATCGTTCGTCGTCTCGGCGCTCTCCCTGGTCCTGATCCGGCACCGCGAGCCTCCCCGGCCGCCTCGAACGTCGACCACCCCGATCCGACTGGAGATCTGGGAGGCCATGCGGCTCGTCCGCCGCCATCCGGTGCTCGTGCCTCTCACCCTCCGATCGGTCATCGACCACGTCGCGGGATCGTTCTACGGGGTCCTGTACGTCATCTACCTCATCGACGTGCTGCACCTGAGCCCGCTCCTCTTCGGCATCGTCGTGTCCGCCGGCGGCGTGGGCTCGCTGGTCGGCTCGTTCTTCGCGTCGCGGGTCATTGCTCGATTCGGATTCGGACCCGCGCTCATCTGGACGGCAACCGGGGCGTCGATCATCGGCGTCCTCACCCCGCTCGCCGGCGGCCCGCTGCTGCTTGCGACGGTGATGGTCTTTCTCCCCCAACTGATCGGCGACGGGCTCCAGACGATCGAGGGGGTGTCCGAGCTGTCGCTCATCCAGGGCGTAATTCCCGACCGCATCCTGGGCCGGGTCAACGCGACGCTCGAGGTCTTCTCGCACGGAGTCGCGTACCCCCTCGGCGCGCTCGGGGCTGCCGTGCTGGCGGGCCCGCTCACGGTCCGTGGCGTGATCGCTCTTGGCTGGGCCGGGATGGCCGTTTCCATCCTGCTGCTCGTCCTCTCGCCGCTTCCGCGCATCCGGCAGACCTCCGACGTGGCTGCCTTCGAGAGCGCCGTGGTAGTTGACCGAAGCTGACAGCGATCGCCCCTAGGATGGACCGATGACGACTGCATCGACGCAAACCGCCGTGGCGGCACCGATCATCCTGGTTCCAGGGTTCTGGCTGGGCGCATGGGCGTGGGACGAGGTCGCCGCTTCGCTGCGCGCCGACGGCTTTGACGTCACCGCGCTCACGCTACCGGGGCTTGAATCGGCCGAGGATGACCGATCCACCATCTCGCTGTCGGACCACGTGCATGCCATCTGCCAGGCGGTCCGCGCGGCGCATGCCCCGGTTGTGCTGGCGGTCCACAGCGGAGCCGGCTTCTCCGGATACGCCGCCAGCGACCGATGCCCCGAAGAAATAGCGGCCATGGTCTACGTGGATACCGGACCGGGCATGGGCGCGATGGACAGCGAGTTCGCGGACGCCGAAAAGCCGCTTCCCTCTCCGGAAGAGCTCGCGCAGAACGAGAACCTCACCGGCCTGACCGAGGAGCATCTGGCCATCTTCCGCCGCAGGGCGATTCCGGAGCCGGGCGGCGTGCTCCGCGAGGGCGCGGATTTGACCAACGAGGCGCGTCTCGACATCCCGAGCACGGTGATCTGCACCGGATACAGCTCCGACGAGTACCGGGACGCGGTCAAGGCGGGCTACGAATTCGTGCGCGGCCTGACCGAGCTGCGCGACGTCACCTGGATCGACCTGCCGACCAGCCACTGGCCGATGTGGTCGCGCCCCCAGGAGCTCGCTGCGATCATCGGTGAGGTCGCGGCAGCGCACGCACCCGCCAGCTAGGGCTCGGAGCTGCTACGCGGAGCCGACCCGATGAACGGGCCATCATCGTCGGAGGCCCTCGATGCCGTTGGGCGTGGCGGCCTGGCCGCCGCCATCGAGGTTGCCCAAGAGCTGGGCCTGGAGGTCGATCGTCCGCAGGTCCTTTCCAACGAGCAGAACCTTCTCGTCCACCTGCGGCCCTCTTCCGTCGTTGCACGAGTCGCGACGCGGATCGCTAGGTCCCGCCCGGATCCAGCGGCCTGGCTGGCGAGCGAGGTTGCCGTTGCGGCACACGCCGCAAGGAACGGTGGCCCCGTCGTTCCGCCCGCTGGTCGGGTGGATCCGGGTCCGCACACCAAGAGCGGCTTGGTGATGACACTCTGGGCCTACGTCGAGACGATGCCGCAGCTGGCTACTGAGGCCGAGGTCGGGGAATCCCTCGCACAGCTGCACCTATCGCTTCGCGACTTCCCCAGCGACGGACTGCCCGATCGGCTCCCCGTGCATGCGCAGATCGAGAACCGACTTGCCGCCCTGCAGCGGGAGGCGGTGAGCGATGTGGACACCCTCGAAGAGCTGAAAGATCGCCACGCGGCCTTGTCGAGAGAGCTTGGTGGCGTGGACGGCACGCCGGGCGTGATCCACGGCGACGCGCACCCATGGAACCTCCTCCGCACTGCGGCTGGCTGGCGTTGGGTCGACCTCGAGGAGACCGGATTCGGCCCGCAGGAATTCGACCTCGCAGTATTGGCGAGCAAGGTCGAAGACCCCGAGGCAGCACTCGCGGCATACGCGTCGGTCATGCGATGTCCTGCCGTGCCGGCAGAGCAGCTCGTTCCATTCCAACGGGTTCGGGAGCTCGAGTCAGTCGTATGGGAGCTGGGGATGGCAGTGATGGATGCGAGCTACTCCGAGGGTGCCCAGGATCGGCTCCAGCGCCTGCTCCGGACCGTGCCATGAGGAGGTAGATCCCCTGGCCGCATCCACAGCGGCTCTCGGGCTAGGGCTAGGGAGCGGACGGGAACAACGGTTCGATGTCCGCGTTCGGCTCCAGGACGTCCATCAGACCGCCTGCAGACCCGACCGCTGCGGCCTGCATGAGGCGCGATTCCCAGTTGAGGACGTCGCCCATGACCTCGTCGCCGACGTTCTTCCACCATTCCCCTTCGTAGAACTCCGCTTCCAGCCGCCGCCGCTCGTCCTCGTCGCGGAACGAGCGCAGGAAGATGAAGGTGCCCATCGACTCGGGGTCGAATCCGGCCCACTCGACACGGATGCCGAGCGCGATGTTGCGGTCCATCGCCTCCCGCCAATGGCGCAGCCAGGATTCCATCCGGCCCCGCCTGATCGTGTAGGTCCGCAGCTCCGTGATCACTCGCGCCTCCCGCCTACTGAGCTGACCCGTACCATCGCAGGGTGGTTCCCATTCGTGACATCACGCGTCTGGATCTCGGCTACTTCACCATGCCCGATCGTCCGGGCGATCCGCTCTCCGGCCAGGCGATCATCGTCTGCGCCTACCTGATCCGCCACCCGCGCGGCCTCTTCCTGTTCGACACCGGGCTCGCCAAGGCGGACCCCG
>VBGQ01000245.1 GCA_005882055.1 Chloroflexota bacterium | reverse complement strand
GCAACACGGCCGCGGGCACACTGCGCCAGAAGGATCCATCGGTCACGGCCAGCCGGCGCCTGTCGGTCTGGTCGTACCAGCTGGTTGGGGCACATGGGCTCGAAACCCACTGGGAGTCCCTCGAGCTGATCCGCCGCCTCGGCTTCCCGGTCAATCCAAACATCCGCCGCGTGAACGGCATCGATGACGTGATCGACTACGTCGAGGAATGGGCGAGCGCGCGCCACGAGCTTGATTACGAGACCGATGGCATCGTCATCAAGGTCGACTCGATCGCTGAGCAGCAACGGCTCGGATTCCTCTCCCGATCCCCACGGTGGGCGACGGCGTACAAGTTCCCGGCGCAGCAGGTGACAACCAAGCTGGAGGCGATCGAGGTGTACGTGGGACGAACCGGCGCCTTAACACCGGTGGCCCACGTCACGCCGGTATTCGTGGGCGGGACCACGGTTCGGAACGCGACGCTGCACAACATCGACGAGATCCGGCGCAAGGACCTGCGCGTGGGCGACACCGTGGTCCTGCAGCGAGCAGGCGACGTGATCCCGGAGGTCGTGGGTCCGGTGCTCGACGCCCGCGACGGCTCCGAGACGGAATGGGCGATGCCGGAACGATGCCCGGTCTGCGACACGCCTGCCGAACGCGAGGAGGGTGGCGTGGTCTGGCGCTGCCCCAATCCCTGGTGTCCGGCGCAGCGACTGGGCGGCCTGCTGCACTTCACCGGTCGCGGTGGCGTGGACATCGAGGGTGCGGGCTACGCGGTCGTCAACCAGCTGATCGAGCGCGACCTGCTTCGCGAGCCAGCAGACCTGTATCGGCTCTCCATCGAGACGCTCGAAGGCCTGGACCGATATGCCCGCAGGAGCGCGGAGAACCTGCACGCGCGAATCCAGGCGGCCCGCCGCCGCCCTCTGGCGCGCATCATCAATGGCCTCGGCATTCGGCACGTCGGGGAGCAGACGGCCATCGACCTGGCCGCCTGGCTCGCGCGTGAGACCCCGCGAGGGGAGGACGAATCCGAGGAGGCCTGGACGCAGCGAGCCGTGCGCCGTCTGGAGGGAGCCTCCGGGGAGGAGCTGACAGCTGTGCCCGGCATCGGTGCCGTGGTGGGGGAGTCGATCGCCGCTTACTTCGACAACGAGCACACCCGCGACACGCTGCGTCATCTCCTGGAGGCCGGCGTCGCTGCCGCGGCGCCGGCTCCGGGGGCGGCCGCGAGCCAGGCGGAGGCCATCGGTCCATTGGCCGGCAAGACGCTGGTCGTCACCGGCACCCTGGAGGGCTTCAGCCGCCCCGAGGCGGAGGAGGCGATCCGCGCCGCCGGCGGGCACGCCGCCGGATCGGTCAGTGCCAAGACCGACTACCTGGTGGCCGGCGAGAAGGCGGGGAGCAAGCTCGCCAAGGCGGAGAAGCTCCGCGTGCCCGTGCTCGACGAGGAGGCATTCCGCGGGTTGCTCGCGGGCGAAAAGACAGCCTGACCGGGCGGCCTGCCGAAGGGTACGGCGGCGCCCTGGCCATCCGACACAACGGAGCAGGGATGCCGGGAGTCCGCGCACGTCGCGACGAACTCCTAGGCGCTGGCGACCGCGATCGTGAGGGGCACAGCGCGACGGATCGCGTCCGTGACGGGGCAGTGTGCGATGGCCCATTCCGCGATCTCGCGCAGAGCTGCCTGGTCGATGCCCTCGGCCGAGACGGTGACGCTCGCATGGCCATCAACGTTGCGACGCAGCTCGCCGCAGCGGCGCGCATGTACCAGCCCGGCGGGGCAGCCAACGCGCTCCCGCCCACCGATGTCGGCATGTCGGTCTCGATCGAAGCGCCGTTCGGACCGCTGACCATGCAGCGCAGGCCATCCGCGATCGTCGCGATGGCCTCGGAATCCGGATAGCGCGCCTCGTCCGGATGCTCGCGCAGGTATGCCTGCGCCTGTCGAACTGCCTCGGCGATGTGCTCCATGCCTCCTCCTTCTGTCTCGCCGTCGCCGCTCGTCAAGGAGCGTCGCCCTGCGCGAGAAACGATTCAACGAGCTGGTCGTAGCCCCGTAACGACTGTCGGACCGTGTGCCCCGACTCCGGATCAACCTCGAACCGCGCGCCGGGAATGGACTCCGCAACCTGCCGCGTCCGCTCCGGGGGAACGACCTGGTCCCGGCCCCCTGCGAGCACGAGGGTGGGCACCCCGATCTCGCCCAGACGACTTGTGACGAACGACGACGGATCGAGCGTCGCCCGCAGCTCCCCTATGAACCGCTCCGGCGTGCTGGGTCTCGGCTGCAATCGCGCTGCCGCGGAGAACGCATCGTCAGCGGGAGCCTGGCCGGCAGAATCCGCCGCGGGCTGCATCTGCGCGGCGAACCCCGTGAACAGGCGGCCCCAATCCTGGGCCTCCGCGAGCTCGATCCAGCGCGCCATGCGTGTCGCCATCGGACTATCTGCAGGCGTCTCTGACGCTACGGACGACAGGACGAGCCGCGCCACCAGCTCCGGATGCTCGACCGTCAACCACAGCGAGATGCGCCCGCCTCCCGACTCGGCCTCCACCGCGACCGGTCCGAGCGGCGGCCCCAGGTTGAGGGCACCGACCGCCCGCGCCACGCCGTCGGCGATCACGCGCGGGTGCAGGAGCAAGCCGGCCTCCTCTGGATCGTCCGGGAGTGGCCGGCCCAGGATTGTCACCGGCCGCCTCTCGCTTCGCCCCGCCCACCGACGTTGCAGAACCGACTCCATGCCCGCCAATGGCCGGAACCCGAGCTCCACGCCCCCGAGCACCAGGAGCGGGACTCCGCGGCCGCCGGCCAGCTGGAACGCCTCGATCCGCCCGCCATCGATCGGGATCGAGATGACGCCGTTGATCTCCGCCTGCTCGACCATGCTGCGCCCAGATTCTTTCACGGCGGCACGGGCTGCCGTGCCTGCTAGCATCGGTCCATGATCAGCCGCGCCGACGTGGAGCATGTCGCCGCGCTCGCTCGCCTCGGCCTGGCCGACGACGAGATCGAGCTCATGGTCAGCCAGCTGAACAACATCCTCGAGGCGATCGCCGTCCTCCAGGACGTCGACACCTCAGCGGTCGGTCCAACGGCCCAGGTCATCCCCCTCGAGAACGTGATGCGCGACGACGAGCCTCGCGACGGCATCAGCCGCGACGCGGCTCTGGCCAACGCACCGCTCCGCGAGGGCGCCCACCTGCGCGTTCCGGTGGTCCTCGAAGAAGGCCGCTAAGGACCCGATGGCGACTGAGCTGCCGGTGGCGGACCGCACCATCAGCGAGGTCTCTGATCTCCTTCGCGCGCGGAAGCTCAGCTCGGTCGAGCTGGTGCGCGCCTGCCTGGAGCGGATCGCGCGCGACGGTGAGCGGCTGAACACCTACCTGGCGGTCGGCGACGAAGCCGCGCTGGAAGCGGCGCGCGACGCAGACCGGGCGCTTGCCGCCAGCGACGATCGTCCACTGCTCGGCATCCCCTACGCCCTCAAGGACATCTTCGTGACCCGCGCCCTGGACGATGACGGGAGGCCGCTTCCGGGCTCCCTGCCCACGACGGCGGGCTCGAGGATCCTCGAAGGGTATCGGTCGCCATATGCCTCGTCGGCGGAGGACCGCTTGCGGACCGCCGGCGCGATCCTGCTCGGCAAGACGAACTGCGACGAGTTC
>VBGQ01000244.1 GCA_005882055.1 Chloroflexota bacterium | reverse complement strand
GGTGAAGACGAAGACCTGGTCCTGGAAGAGGTCGAGCTTGAGCCCCTCCACGAACTCCGTGGCGTCCACCACCTCGCGCTGCCAATCGATCAGCTGTCGGACCCAGGCGAGCTTCTCGTCGTACCGGCGGTCGCCGCGCGTGCCTTCCTTGTAGCGCCAGTGCGCGGCGATGCCCGCCTCGGAGACCTCGTGCATATGGTGGGTTCGGATCTGGACCTCGAGCGGCTTGGCGTCGGGACCGATGACCGCGGTGTGCAGGCTCTGGTACATGTTCGCCTTGGGCATGGCGATGTAGTCGTCGAACTGCCCGGGTACCGGACGCCAGAGGGAGTGGACGACACCGAGGGCGGCGTAACAGTCCTTGACGTCGCGGACCAGCAGCCGGATGGCGTGCAGGTCGTAGATCTCGTTGAACTCGGCGCCCTTGCGCTCCATCTTCTTGTAGATCGAGTACAGGTGCTTGGGCCGGCCTGAGATCTCAGCCTCGATGCCCACCTTGGCGAGCTCCTTGCGCAGGATGCCGATGGACTTGTTGATGAACGACTCGCGCTCCTTGCGACGGTCGGCGAGCATCCCGGCCAGCTTGCGGTAGGTCTCCGGCTCCAGGACCTTGAACGACAGGTCCTCGAGCTCCCACTTGATCTGCCACATGCCCAGCCGATGCGCGAGCGGGGCATAGATCTCTATGGATTGGCGGGCGATGCGCGCCTGCTTGTCCGGCGGCAGGTATTCGAGGGTGCGCATGTTGTGGAGCCGATCCGCCAGCTTGATGACCACGACCCGGACGTCCTCGGCCATGGCCATGAACATCTTCCGGATGTTCTCCGCCTGCTGCTCCTCCATGGTCCGCGCGGAGCCGAACTTGCTCAGCTTGGTGACGCCGTCCACGAGTCGAGTCACCTCACGGCCGAAGCGCTTCTCGATGTCGACGAGGGCCATGTCGGTGTCCTCGGGGACGTCGTGAAGGAGGCCAGCGGCGAGCGTCTCCGCGTCCATCTGCAGCTCGGCGAGGTAATAGGCAACCTGCAGCGGATGGGTGATGTATGGCTCGCCCGAGGCTCTGAGCTGGCCCTCATGGGCCGTCGCTGCGACCTCGTGGGCGCGCTCGATCAGGCCGACGTTCAGGCTCGGCCGATGACGACGCGCCTCAGCGACGACGTCCTCGATGGAATGCGATTCGGGCGCGGCCTCTGGGGTGCGCGTGATGCGCTGCACCACGGCGGCAGGAGCCGCACGCACGCGGGCGAGGTCCATGAAATTCCGTATCAAGAGCGCCCTGAACCGCTGTCAGTCACGGGTCGCGGCGACGCAGAATGCTGGCGAAGTCGCGGAGGCCGTACAGGATGGGATCGACGATGAGGTCCCAGGAGCCAGCCCAGGAGACGAATCGGCCGTCGAAGCCCTTCTTGAAAAGGCTGTAGCCGGACCAGGGATGGTCGGGACCGGCATCCTGGGGTGCGACGCCCCACAGGTCGTGGGTCTTTGATCCCATCTCGCGGGCGGTGCGCATGATCTGCCACTGCGCCGCGTACGAGGGGAAGCGCTTGGTCTCGCCCTTCGCCTCGCGGATGGACCCCGCATACAGGTAGATGGACCGATCGCCCTCGAGGATCAGCAGGCCACTCGCCTCGAGGACATCACCGTGGCGCGCCTGGATGATGCGAGCGCGTCCTGCTGGCGCGAGGCCGCGCCAGATGGCGCGATAGCGTTCGAGGCTCGGCAGGCGGTAGTTCGCCCGATCAAGCGTCTCAGTCACGAGGGCATGGAGGTCGATCACCGCCTGGTCGTCGTTCGGGTCGTCGATGACGGCAGTCGTCACGCCTTCCCGTTCCGCACGACGAATCGCATACCGCGTGTCCTTGTCGAAGGTTGCGAGGAGGGCGTCGTCGTCGGGGAGCAGGTCGACGAGGCGGGTGTCCGGCGTCTGAAGCGTCGCGTCGACCCGATGGAGGCCGACCTTGTCGAACAGGGTGGAGGCGGGGGTGTCGCGCTCGACGCGGGGCTCGATGCGGACCGCGATCGCCCGGTCGGCCTTCGCGGCCGCTCGGAGGCCATCGATGACGCGTTGAAGGCGCTGGAATGCGTCTGGATGGTCGTAGTCGAGGACGGGGCCGTGCGGGACGTACCAGAACGATCGGCCAAGGGCCGTGCGGCGCACCTGGGCCGAGCATATCGCGACGAGCTCGTTGTTCTCCTCGAGCACGAAGCGGCGGGCTGGCGTTCCATCGAGGTCGGCGACGGCGGCCCACCCCGAGTCGTGCAGCACGTCACCTGAGGGGAGGCGCTCCAGGAGGGCCTGCCACGCGGCGCCATCGGTTTCGGTGGCTTCGCGGAAGCCCTCGACTGAGATTGCGGATCGTGGCGGGGCGGCTCGACGGGATCTCGTTAGCTGGTCGCGGGCTGCCAGCGCGGTGCGGACGACCAGGTCGCCGGCGCGATTGACGACCAGGTCGCGGGCACCGACCAGCTCGATCGGCTCACCGCCGAAACCCTCCTTGAACTGCGCGATGCCGGCGGTTGGCTCGCCCCACAGGTCGTAGGTCGCGAAGCCCTCCTCCTTGAAACCCAGGATCGCCGCCCACTTGACGAGGTAGTTGGCGTGCGTATCGGTCCCTTCGGAAGTGGCGCCGCCGTACAGCTCCGCGGCGTGGTCTCCGCACGTGACGTGGAAGAGGGTGGCGAGGCGGCTTCCGTCGCGCGAGGCGAAGTAGAGCCGGACGTGGTTTGCCGGGGCCATGGCGCGCCACGCGTCCCGGTAATAGCCCAGCGGGCGGGTGTTGAAGCCGGCACGCTCGCCGGTGCCGATCAGGATCCGATGGAAGTCGGCGAGGGCGGATGCAATGGTTTCTTCGTCGGTTGCGCTGTCGAGGCGCTCGACCGTGAGTCCTGCACGCTCGGCCTTGGCGATGTACTGGCGATGCTTCTTTCGCAGGTTCGTGTGGAGGTCGTCCTCGCTGTGGGACAGGTCGATGAGCCGCGTCTTGACCGGTTGGTTCGCGGGCGCTCGCCGCCAGAAGCTGGCCTGAAAGCGCGCCGCGACCGGCGACGAGCTCGTGATTTCGGGCTCAATGCGCACGGTCGCCACGCGTTCCGCCAGCGCGACGCGGCGGAGGCCCGCGACGAGCTCACTCCATACGGAGCTGGGCGCCCGCGAGGATTTGCGGGGGGTCGTCGCGGGTGCCGGGGTCGCCAACGGCGATGCGCAGCGGCGTCCATCCGCCCTCGCGGCGCAGCTCACCCCACTCCCAGAGCTGCGAGAAAGAACGGAAGGGCGCCGACTCAACGAACGCGTTCCATCGGTCGGGGTCATCCTCCAGCCAGGTGCGCAACCTCACCGCGCGGCGGCTCCCGAGTGGCCGACGACATAGCCCGCGGCTTGCAGCTCCTGGCGAGCCACCTCGGCTTCGTCCCACCAGACCGATCCAGACGCAACGAACATGTTGTGCTCGTGCCCTTTGCCGGCCAGCAGGATCGTGTCGCCCGCTTTCGCCAGACCGATGGCATGGGCGATCGCTGCGCGCCGGTCGTTGATGACCCACAGGTTCTCGCCATCCCGGGCACCAGCCGCGCGGGAACCGTCCGCGATCTGGCGGTTGAGCTCGTCGGGATCTTCGGCGCGGGGGTCCTCGTCGGTCACGACCACCAGGTCTGCCAGCTCGGCGGCGATGCGGCCCATCTCCGGTCGCTTCAGGACATCGCGCTCCCCCGCCGACCCGAAGAGGGCGATCAGCCGGCCATCGGTGATCGGGCGCAGCACGCGCAGCATCTTCTCGAGAGCATCGGGTGAGTGGGCGTAGTCGATGACCACGCTGAATGGCTGCCCAGCATCGATCCGCTCCATGCGGCCCGCCACTCCGTGAGCGTTGGCCAGGGTGGCCGCGGCCAGCTCTGGATCGATCCCCCACCCGATCGCGAAGGTGAATGCCGCGAGCGCGTTTTCGATGTTGAAGGAGCCGGCCAGCGGGATGTCGAGGGTGCCGCTCCAGCCAGGTGCGGTCACCGCCAGACGCGAGCCATCGGGCCGGATTCGGAGATCGGAGGCGCGCACATCGGCCTCCTCGTGCACGCCATAGCTCAGCACGCGATCGCGTGCTCGTTCGCGGAAGACCGCCCAGCTGGGGTCGTCGCGGTTCAGGACAGCGAGCGGCGCCTCTTCCACGAGCAGAGCCTTGGCGTCGCGGTAGGCCTCGAAGGTGCCGTGGAACTCGAGGTGCTCATGCGTCAGGTTGGTCAGGACCGCGGCGCGATACCGGCAGTTGCGCACGCGGCCGAGCGCCAGGCCATGCGACGAGGTCTCGATCACCGCCGTCTGGTTGCCCGCCGCCACCATGCGCGCGAGCAGCTCCTGGAGCTCGAGCGCCTCCGGAGTCGTCGCGCGCGCCAGGTTCTCCTCGAGCTCGTCGCCGATCTGGACGTTGACCGTCCCCAGCAGGCCCGGCCGCTGGCCCGCCGCGGCCAGGATCTGGGCGCAGAGGGATGTTGTCGTGGTCTTGCCATTGGTGCCGGTGACGCCGACCGTCGCCAGGTGGATCTCAGCTCACGCTCCACGACCACCGCCCGGGCGCCCGCCTCGATGGCGTCTGTCACGAACCGATGGCCGTCGGTGTGCTCTCCGGGAACCGCGAAGAAGAGCGCTCCCGGGTTGACCTGGCGCGAGTCGTAGGCCAGCGAGCCGATCTCGCCAACCGGGACGCCCACCACCCGTTCTGGACCGATGCGGTCCGTCAGCGCGCCCAGGCCCATCCTCCCTCCGGAAGGCCCGATGGCCGGTTGCTGTCCACTCATGATTCCGAGCCGCCGCCCGCCCGGGTGCCTGCGCTGAACCGCCGGTCGAGCAGTCGTCGCAGCTCACCGACCTCAGGTGAGCGCAACAGCGTCGCCGAGGCCAGGAAGACAAGGCCACCCACCGCCGACAGCACCAGCAGCACCACCAGCCGGCCCAGCGCGTGGCCGAGCAGGTCAGGGACCGCCAGCTGGACCAGCTGCAGGCCGGCGAACATGACCGCCGCCGCGACGGCGGCTGCCCCGGTTGATCGGAGGAGGGAGGCGATGACCTCGCGACCGTCAAGGCCGCGCAGCCGTGCGCGCAGCGCCCAGAGCAGGCCAAGCACCTCGAGGCTGGCCGTGATGGAAAGCGCCAGTGCCAAACCGCCGACCCCCATCGGTCCCACCAGCCAGGCCATCAGCGGCACGTTCAGGCCGACGGCCACGATCGCCCAGATCACCGGCGTGCGCGTGTCCTGGAAGGCGTAGAAAGCGCGGGCCAGGATCGGCACCAGCACCTGCGCCGCGAGGCCCAACGTGAAGTAGAAGAGCGCCACCGCGGTTCGGTCCGTGGACTGCGCGCTGAACAAGCCGTACTGGAAGAAGACTGCCGTGAGCGGCTCGCGCAGGACGGTCATGACCGCGGTGAGCGGCAGCGCGATGAAGAGCAGCACGCGCATGGCCGTCGAGAGCCGATGGCGCACCTCCGGGATCTGGCCGAGCGCGGCATCGCGCGAGAGGCGGGGGAAGAGCGCGATGGCCACGCTGACTCCCACCACGCCGACCGGCACCTGCATCAGCTGGAACCCGTAGTTGTAGGCGGTCACGCTTCCCTCCGGCTGGCCGGTCGCGAGCAAGGTACTTGCCAGGAAGTTGATTTGCACCGCTGCAAGGCCCAGGGTGCGCGGCGCCATGAGCCATGCCACCCGCCGCACGCCTGGATGGTTGATCGACAGCGTCAGGTCATATCGCTGGCCAACGGCGGCCAGGTTCGGCAGCTGGATCGCCAGGTGGGCCAATGAACCGATGGCGACCCCCACCGCGAGCCCTTCCACCCCGAGCACGGGCGCCAGGAAGATGGCGGCGCCGATGA
>VBGQ01000247.1 GCA_005882055.1 Chloroflexota bacterium | reverse complement strand
CGGTCGTCGTGCTGCATCGGTCTAGCCTCCCATCCGGCCGCTCGGGGGGAGCCCGATCATAGCCGACGCTCCGCGGCGACCGGCTGCGCGTCCAGCCAGCCAGCGAGCGAGCGCAGCAGCAGGAGTCCGTCGCTGCCCCCCACCTCCGCCTCCGCGGCACGCTCCGGATGTGGCATCAGGCCCAGCACGTTGCCGCGCGGATTGGTAATCCCGGCGATGCCCCGCAGAGACCCGTTGGGGTTCCCGTCGGAGGTCACCCGGCCGTCGGCGTCCGCGTAGCGCAGCACCACTCGACCCGCCGCCTCCAACTCGTCAAGGGTCGCATCGTCCGCGTAATAGCGACCCTCGCCGTGGGAGATCGGCAGGCGGATTCGCGCGCCGTCTGCGGCCTCTCCCAGCCATGCCGGACACGCCTCGGCCGCCTCGACGCGGAGCCACTGCCAGTCGCATCGGAACTGCAGGTGATCGTTGCGCAGCAAGGCTCCTGGCAGCATGCCCGCCTCGCACAGGATCTGGAATCCGTTGCACGACCCCAGCACCGGGCCGCCGGAATCGACGAACGCTGCGACCGCAGCCATGATCGGGCTGAACCGCGCGATGGCGCCGGTGCGCAGGTAATCGCCGTGCGCGAAGCCTCCGGGCAGGACGACGGCGTCCACCTCGCCGAGCTCTCGTTCCGCATGCCAGACGAGGCGGGCGTCCCAGCCCACGAGGGGCGCCACGTCAAGGAAGTCGCGCTCGCTCCAGGTTCCGGGAAAGACGACGACGGCCACGCGCGGGGTGGTCATGCCAGGCGCGCCTCCTCGCTCGGCTCGTCATCGGCACGCAGCTCCCAGGTCGCCGTCTCCATGACCGGGTTCGCCAGCAGCGAGCTTGCCGGAGCGTACCTCGCTCACAGTGGCGAACCCCAGGGCGCGCAACCCGCCGGCGACGGTGAGCCCTTCCGGATCCGCGATGCCAGGGCGGAGCTGGACGTGGACCTCCGCGATCCAGCGCACTAGGCCGACGCCTCGCCGCCGCGCCATCCCGTTCCCGTGAGTCGCTCGTAGGCCGTCACGTAGCGGTCTCGGGTGCCCGCGATCACTTCGGGAGGCAGGGTTGGTGCGGGCGGCTCCTTGTTCCAGCCGGACCCGGCGACGAAGTCCCGGACGTACTGCTTGTCGTAGGACGGCGGGCTGGAGCCAAGCTGGTAGTGGGCGGTGTCCCAGAAGCGGCTCGAGTCGGGGGTCAGCACCTCGTCGATGAGCGCCAGATCACCATCGATCCAGCCGAATTCGAATTTGGTGTCCGCCAGGATCAGGCCGGTCGCCTCGGCGCGAGCCGCGCCCGCTGCATAGGCGGCCAGGGAGCGCTCCTCGAGCTGGCGCGCGAGATCGGCCCCGACCATCTCCGCCAGCTGCCCGCGGGTGATGTTCTCGTCGTGTCCCACCTCGGCCTTG
This sequence comes from Chloroflexota bacterium, assembly GCA_005882055.1. Taxonomy (GTDB): domain Bacteria; phylum Chloroflexota; class Limnocylindria; order QHBO01; family QHBO01; genus CF-82. The sequence continues at coordinate 1,381 of VBGQ01000247.1, read as the reverse complement.
GTCGAAGGAGTGAAGATTGGCTCCGGCAGGCGCTCCGCCTCGCGCAGGCCAGCCGGGAGCTCATGCCCACCGACCATCCCGTCGCGACGGTATTCCGCCCAACCGGAGCCTGCGAGGTAGCCGCGGACCACGCATTCGGCGTCGATCCTGGATGCGCGCCGCACGAGCATCGAGCGACCGGTGAGCTCCGACCTCCGCGCCGCTTCCGGAAGGTCGGCGGCATCGGCCGAGAGGAAATGCGTGGGGCCCAGGCCATCGAGCAGGCGGAACCAGTACGCGGACAGCATGGTCAGGATGGCGCCCTTGTCGGGGATCGGCTGGTCGAAGACGACGTCGAAGGCGGAGAGCCGGTCGGTGGCGACCAGCAGCAGTCGCTCGTCATCGACGCGGTAGGTCTCACGGACTTTCCCCCGATGAATCATCTCCAGCCCTTCGACGGTGCTGCGCAGCATGGTCACGACAGGTCCTCCAAGTGTCCCTCTGGCTGGTCCGGCTCCGATTCAGGAGCCGATGGTCGCGCTGGCGAGCCGCCGGCTCGCTCCCCTTGCACGGGCTGGATGGATGGTTCGGCAGGCGGAGCCTGCTGTCGGGTCGGTTCTCGGATCTCGTGCTCATCGGGGAGCAACGCAAGGCGCCGGCGGGCGTAGGCCTCGACCCGGTCGAGAAGCGCCAGGACCACGAGGATCAGGACCGTCCCCAGCACGGCGAGCACGTACAGGCCGGTCCCGGCCGCCGTCCCGATGGCAGCCACGGACCAGAGCGAGGCGGCAGTGGTCAGGCCGCGAACGTGTCCTCGGTACTGCAGGATCGTGCCCGCGCCAATGAATCCGATGCCCGAGACGATCTGGGCGGTGATTCGCGTCGGGTCGACGGCCGCGCCGCCGTACCCGTAGCCGGAGATGATCGCGAACAGCGCCGCACCCAGCGAGACGAGGCTGTGGGTCCGGAAGCCGGCAGGTTGGCGATGCAGCTCGCGCTCGAAGCCGATGATCGCGCCCAACCCGAGGCCCAGGATCAGCCGGACCGCGAGCTCGACCTGCGCCCCCACGGTGAGTGTCGGATTGTGGGCCAGGTCTATCACTCGCCGCCCCCGGGTCGTGCCGCGCTGTCCGGCGGCACCTCGAGCGTCCACCAGGTCGCGGACCAGGCGTGCAGCAGGCCGCCCGCGATCACGAGGCAGAGCCAGATCGCCACGAAGCCTACCAGCAGCGCCACGCTCGCCGGCGCGAGAAGTGCGCCCTCCCCCGCCTGCCGACCGATCGGGGTCCACAGCACGCGCAGGAGTGCCCAGGTCACGAGAAGCCAGCCCGCAAGCGCGACGGCGCTGGTGGCCGCCAGGCCGATGCGACGGACGGGCTGGGCCGCAAGGCCTCGGAGTCCG
>VBGQ01000246.1 GCA_005882055.1 Chloroflexota bacterium | reverse complement strand
ACCCAACCGGGTAGGGCCGAGGGGCCTCTTCCAGAGCACGATCCACGGTTTCAAGGTGCTCGCCAAAGAGGACACCGTTCCGGATCACGCGGACCGCGCCACCTTCACGCTGGCGCCGTGGATGGTCTACATGGCCGCCGCCATGAGCATGCTGGTCATCCCGTTCGCCCCCGGCTTCGTCGCCGCGGACTTCAACATCGGCGTCGTCTACTTCTTCGCCATCCTGGGGCTCTCGGTGGTCGGCCTGCTGGTGGCGGGCTGGAGCAGCTACAACAAGTACTCGCTGCTGGGCGGGCTGCGCAGCGCAGCGCAGATGGTGAGCTACGAGATCCCGCTGACCCTCTCGGTGGTCGGGGTGGTGATCCTGACCGGTACGCTGAGCTTCACCCATATCGTGGAATGGCAGCTCGCGCACGGCTGGAACGTGTTGTGGCAGCTGCTCGGCTTCCCGATCTTCTTCATCGCCGCCACGGCCGAGATCAACCGCGCCCCATTCGACCTGGTGGAAGCCGACAGCGAGATCGTGGCCGGGCCGTTCACCGAGTACTCGGGGATGCGCTTCGGCTTCTTCTTCTTCGCCGAGTACGTCGCGCTCTTCATCATGAGCGCGGTCCTGGTGACCCTCTTCTTCGGTGGCTACCTCGCGCCGTGGCCCTTCCCGGCACAGCTGGGCGGCTTCATCGGTATCGTGTATGGCCTGCTCTGGTTCTTCGCCAAGACCTATTTCTTCATCTTCGTCGCGATCTGGATGCGCACCACCCTCCCCCGGATCCGCGTCGACCAGCTCATGGGCGTGGCGTGGAAGGTGCTCCTGCCGCTCTCGCTCATCAACCTGTTCGGGACCGCGATCGCGGTCGTGGCCTTCAAGCTCTAGGAGCGTTCGAGACCGATGGCGATCCCCGGCGGCGGCATCTTCACCGGCATGGCCACCACCCTGCGCAACCTGTTTGCGCCCAAGGTCACGCGCCAGTACCCCGAAGAGCGTCCGCAGATGCCCGAGCGCTGGCGCGGCCGACTCGACCTGATCTACGACCCGTTCGGCGAGCACAAGTGCGAGGTCTGCTTCCAGTGCGCGCAGGTTTGTCCGGTCGAGGCGATCGACATGAGCGGCTTCGACGCGCAGGGCAACCGGATCCGGTACGGAATGCCGGAGATAGGTCATCGATGGATTCCGGGCGCGGCCGGAGGCCCTGGTCGCGATCTTCAACGCCGTCCAGGCGAGGTACGGCTACCTGCCGGAACGCGCCCTGCGACGGATCAGCGAGAGGATGGTGATCCACTGGGCACAGGTCTTCGGTGCGGCCGGGCTTGGCGGGTTCCGCCTGCTCCCGGTCGAGGGACACGTCGTGACGGTCTGCACCTGCGCCGCGTGCCGTTTCGCCGGCGGCGAGCCGCTGCTGCGCGAGACCGAGCGATTGCTGGGGATCCGCGCCGGGGAGACGACCCACGACGGCGCCTTCACCCTGGAGACCTCCGCCGATGTCGCGGCCGGTGCGATCGCCCCGGCGATCCGCATCGACACGCTCGTGTACGGGCCACTCACCGCGGAGCACCTTGGGCACCTGATCGAGCAGCGACGCGGCGGCGGCACGAGCCAGGACGGCGGGAATGGCAGGCGCCGCCGCCGGACGGCCGTTGCCAGGGAGAGCTGAGCCGGTGGCAACCGTCGGGGGCCTCTCGCCCGAGATCCGCATCCTGGAGGGAGGCGAGCCTCGCCTGCTGACCGACCTGGGCCGCATCGACCCGGGCAGCCTCGAGTCGTACCGGGCCCACGGGGGATACGCGGCGCTGGAGAACGCGATTCGCCACCTGTCACCGGAAGGCGTCATCGGCGAGATCGAGGCGGCCGGGCTGCGTGGACGCGGCGGTGCCGGATTCCCGACGGCTGAGAAATGGCGAGCGGCGCGCGCGGTGGAGAGCGACCGAAAGATCGCGGTTGCCAACCTCATGGGCGCCGACCCGACCTCGCTCGGCGACCGGACGCTCGCGGAGGGGAACCCGCACCTCGTGGTGGAAGGGCTCCTGATCGCGGCCTTCCGGCACTGACGTCAGCATCCAGGTATCGGTCCAGGAAGGTTCAGGCGCCTACGTGGCGGGCGAGGAGACCGCGCTGCTTGCCGCGCTGGGGGGCGATCGCGGGATGCCGTGGATCCGGCCGCCCTATCCGTCGACCCGCGGCCTGTGGGGCGTGCCCACGCTCGTCCAGAACGCAGAAACGCTCGCGCATGTGGCGTGGATCCTGGCGCACTCGCCCGATGCGTTCGCGTCACTCGGCAGAGAAGACAATCGGGGCACCAAGCTCGTGACGCTCCTCGGCAAGGTGGCTCAGCCAGGGGTCGTGGAGGTCGCACTGGCCATGCCGCTGGCCGACCTCCTGCCGCTCGCCGGCGGCGTCCCGGGGACCGTCAAGGCGCTCTTCGTCGGCGGCCCCGGAGGCGGCGCGGTGGAGGCCGCGGCGCTCGACACGCCCTACGACTACGACGGCTTGGCCGCCGTTGGCGCGCACATCGGCTCCGGAACGGTGCTTGTCACCGACAGCGACACATGCATGGTCGACACCGCGCGATTCCTTCTCGATTTCTCCGCCCGCGAAGCGTGCGGCAAGGCCGTTCCGTGCCGCATCGGCACGCGGCGGCTGGTGGAGGCGCTCGACCGCATCCTGGCCGCAACGCCGCGTCCAGACGACTTCGAGCTGCTTCGGGGGCTGTCGCGCAAGATGGCCGATACCGCCCTCTGCCACCTCGAGGCCCTCGCCCCCCGACCGATGCTGACCACGCTGGAGCACTTCCCCGAGGAGTACCGCGCCCACGCCGAGCGAGGCGTCTGCCTGGCCGGCGCATGCCGCGTGGAACCACTGCCACCGCTCCTCGAGCCGCTCTCCGACGTCGAGCCCACCTCGCAGGCAGCCGGGTAGGATTCGCACGATGGCCTTCGTTACCGACGGCAACGGACACCGCAGCGGCGACGGTCGGCTGCACCCG
>VBGQ01000183.1 GCA_005882055.1 Chloroflexota bacterium | reverse complement strand
GCTGATCGACCTGCTCCCCGCGATCCTGATCTTCGCCACCGGCATCTCGCTGTTGGTGGCACCGCTCACCACCGCGCTGATGACTTCGGTGCCGTCGCGCAACTCCGGGCTCGCCTCGGCGATCAACAACGCCCTCTCGCGAATCGGTCCATTGCTGGCCACTGCGGTGATCTTCATTGGCGTGACCGCCAGCTTCTACGGCAGCCTGGCCTCGCGTGTCCCTTCCCTGCAGACCGATAGTTCGGCGGTCCGCGACCAGTTCCCGCCCCTGAACCCACCCATCGGTGCGACACCCATGGAGGTCCAGGCGGCGCGCGAAGCCTCGACCGATGCCTTCCATCTCGCGATGCTCATCGCCGCCGCGCTGTGCGCGGCGGGCGCGGCGGTCAACGGGCTTGGGATCCAGAATCCGGGCACCGCTCGCACCACGGAGAGCCAGGTACGGGAAGCGACGACCCCAGGCTAGGGGCTCTCTAGAAGACCGCAGGGCACCACGGCGCCAGGGGCGTGCGCAGCAGCGCATCGGCGCGTCCGACCGCCCCGGGCGTGCACTCCTCGACGCGGCCGGCGAGCGCCAGCTCCGCGAGGCTGACCCCACCCAGGTAGGTGGATCCCAGGTCTCCTGCCTCGAGGATCAGGTCGGGGTCGCTATCCGTGCGAGTCACGCGCGGGCCGTCCGGCGCGACCTCGAGCTGCCAGCGGCCCGCGTTCCATGGGCAGAAGGCATCCTTCACCTCGAGGATGAGGCGGTCATTTCCGGCATAGCTGCGTCGTTCCAGGGCCGCCGGCAGGTCGACGATGCGCAGCCAGACGGCATCACCGATGGTCATCCCCAGCCGCCGCGGCTCGCTCAGCATGAAGCGCATCCCCCAGTCGACCGGGACGTTGAAGGCGCGAGTCTTGGCGGAAAGATCCACCGAGAACAGGTACGCCCACAGCTCGCGTTCGGCAATCGGGTTCAGTGCGATCGCCTCCTGGACGTCGACCGAGCCCTTAGGCCCGCGGTCGTCCCATTCGCTGTGGATCCGGTAGCGCGCGTAGGCGTCGGCGGCGCCATCGGTCTCGTGAACCAGGAAGAAGGCTGGTCCTCCGCCCCGTCGCCAGCGCTCCGGGTCGTGCGCAAACTCGGCGCGCCACCAGCCATCGTTTCGGGAGAACGAGCCGACTCGCATGGACATGTGGCGGTCGTAGATGGGGCGGCACGCGGCGGTCGCCTCGTCTGGTTCGAGCAGGCGGAAGGTGCCGCGTGGAATGTGCTGTTCGCGGAATCCGGCGCGGGCCCGCTCGATCTCAATGCTGGCCTTGAAGGTTGCCAGGCCGTATCCGAAGCGGCCGTAGATCGTGGCCTCCGAGGCCCACAGGATGGCGCCATCGTGACGCCCGCCGCCGGCATCCGGCTGCCGGGAATGCTGAGGTCGAAGGTGAAGATGCCGGCCGTCCCGACCACTCGGTCGCCCGCGTAGGCGGCGATCGCACGGTCGAGCTCCGCGTAGGCCTCCAGGACCGGGAGATCCTCTTCGACCACGCGCAGGCCAAAGGAGATGTCGACCGCATCGAACCAGGCCTTGAGGCTTCCCTCGAATGGTCGGATCTCGATGTCCATTGACCCGATTATCGGGGGCGTCTGCAGGCTCGTCACGCTGGCAATGGTGACGCCCAGGCGACGGCCTGGCTGTCATGTCGGCGACAGCCGCATGCCAGCCCGTATCATCGGGCGGTCATGGGAATGTCCGAGCGTCAGAAGGGCACCGTCGAGGCGATCCACGTGCACCCAGCGGGTCCACGGGACGCCGCGATGGTCGAGCTCGATGAGGCAGTGCTCGAAACCGGGACAGGAATCGTTGGTGACCGATACGCCGGTCTTGGCATCCCCGGGACCCACATCACGTTCATCGCCGCGGAGGGGATCGAGGGCATGGTGGCCCGGACCGGAATCCCGCTCACCGCCGCTGAGTCGCGTCGCAACGTCCTGACCCGTGGGGTCGACGTCAACGCGTTGTTGGGGCGGCGCTTCCGCGTGGGTGAAGCAATCTGCCTTGGCGTCAAGCCATGTACGCCATGCGACCACCTCGAGTCGGTCACACGGCCGGGCGTCCGATCCGGGCTTTCCGGCGCCGGGGGCCTGCGCGCCGACGTCCTGGTCGGTGCCGTCATCCGCGCCGGCGACGCCATCGAGGAGCTGGAAGACTGACTTCCCGGCCAGCGATGGAGGCTCGCGTCCGGCTCGGGGTCCCATCGCGCGCGACGCGTGCCGCGCACGGCACCCGCGACGCCGGCTTCTTTGGTCCCGGCTCGCTCGGCTGGCGGATCGACCGTGAGGTGATGGTCCTCGCCGGCGCGACCGCCGCATTCCTGCTCCAGCTTGCCGATCCGGCGGTCGCCGCCGGCGTGGCGCAGCACTCGAATTTCCGCGAGGACCCGTACGGTCGGCTCCGCCGAACGCTGGTCAGCACCTTTTCGGTGGCCTTCGGCACCACCCGGCGAGCCGAGGCCGCCATCGGTCACCTCAACGCGATCCATCGGTCCGTCAGCGGAACCGTGGCCGAGAGCGGTGACCCATACCAGGCGCTCGACCCGGTGCTGCTGCTGTGGGTGCACGCCACGTTGATCGACACGGCGCTGCGCATCTACGACCGCTACGTTGAACCGCTGTCAGTCGAGGAGATGGACGCCTACCTGCGCGAGTCCCGGCCCGTGGCGACACGGCTGGGGGTGCCGGACGAGCTGTTCCCGGACACCGTTGTGGGGCTGCGGCGCTGGATGGCAGAACGGGTGGCCAGCGGTGCGGTGCACGTGACGCCCACGGCCCGCGCCCTCAGCGAGTCCGTCCTCTATCCCAGCCGGTTCCCGCCGCGTTTCGTCTGGACCGCGGTGCATCTCGTCTCGTTCAGCGTGCTGCCGCCACAGATCCTGAGGGCCTATGGCATCCGCTGGGGGGCCCGCCGGACGCGAGCGATGCGGCGGGTCGCGGCGGTCACCCGGATCCTGCTCCCCCTCGTGCCGGCGTCGCTGCGGTACGTACCCGCCTGGCACAGCGCCCGGCGACGGGCGTTGGCCGCAGCCTCCGAGTCCTCCTGACCGATGTTTCCGCTCTACGACGAGAACGAGCCGGGACAGGGAGTCGCGTGGGTCACGCTGGCGCTGATCGGCATCAACATCGCGGTCTTCCTGCTCCTGCAGCGGGCGGGCGGCGACAACGCCTTCACCTACGGCTTCAGCACCATCCCCGCCGAGATCACGACCGGGCGGGACATCGTCGCCGCGCAGCCGGTGGTGATCGATGGGGTCCGCTACCTCATCCCCGAGGCGCCCGGACCCAATCCGATCTACCTGACCCTGTTCACCAGCATGTTCATGCACGGCGGCTGGCTGCACCTGGGCGGGAACATGCTCTTCCTGTTCATCTTTGGCGACAACGTCGAGCACTACATCGGCTCGGCGATGTACTTGCTCTTCTACCTGGTCGCCGGGATCGTGGCCGCCTTCGCCCAGATCCTGGTCGACCCCAATTCCGTCGTTCCCAACCTGGGTGCATCGGGTGCGATCGCGGGGGTTCTCGGGGCCTACATCGTCCTGTTCCCGCGAAACCGCGTCGTGGTCTTCCTGCTTCGCTTCCTCGTTCCGGTGCCCGCTGTGGTGGCCATCGGGCTGTGGGCCGTGCTGCAGTTCGTCAGCGGGATCGGCTCGATCGCGGTGACCTCCCAGACCGCCGGAGGCGGGGTCGCGTACATGGCGCACGTGGGTGGCTTCCTCACCGGTCTCGTGGTCGGCTTCCTGGCCCGCGCACTCTTCGGCGATCCGGCGACGCGGAGGCGCCTGGCCGGCCGCTGAGGCACGGCCGCTATCATTGGCTGCCCCTGTCGCCCTCGAAGGCTCTCTAGGCGAGAAGCATTGACCCGATTCACCAAGCTCGCCGCGGTCACCGTGGCGATGACCTTCCTGCTCGTCGTGGTGGGCGTCGTCGTGCGCTCCACGGGGTCCGGGCTAGGCTGCCCGGAGTGGCCAACCTGCCACGGGAGTTGGGTTCCGCCGTTCGACAACCCGCACGCCATCATCGAGTGGTCGCACCGCACCACCGCTGCCATCGTCGGGATCCTGGCGCTGGCCACGGGGATCGCCGCCGTCGTGGGCTACCGTCGCCGGCACGAGATCCTGTGGCCGGCACTGGCCGCGCTCGGGCTCGTGGTGCTCCAGGCCGCTCTCGGGAAAGCGGCCGTCGAGAGCGACCTGTCGGGTGACATCGTCACCGCCCACCTCGCCACGGCGATGGCCCTGCTGGCGCTCCTGCTCTTCGTGGCGCTGCGCTCCAGCCTCCCCACTGAGCGGCGCAGGACGGGGAGCGGCCTGACGGCCTGGTTGGGGATCGCGGCCGCTGCGGTGTTCGTCCTCATGCTCCTCGGATCGCATGTGACCGCGACGGCAACGGCGTTGGCCTTCCCGGACTGGCCGTTGATGAACGGCTCTGTCCTTCCTTCGCTGACGGCGGCGGACGCCCCGCACGTCATCCACCGCTGGGCGGCGGTCGCCGCCGGGCTGCTCGTGGCGGGCGCGGCGCTCGCCGCGTGGCGTCGACGAGCCGATCAACCCGGGGTGGCATGGCTGGCTGCCGTGGCGGTTCTGCTCTTTAGCCTCGAGGCGATCCTGGGCGGCCTGCAGGTCCTCACCCGGCTGGCGGTCTGGACTCAGGTCGTGCACCTCTCGCTGGCGGCGGCGGTCTGGGGCCTCCTGGTCGCGGCGACGATCCTCGCCGCATTTCGCCGATCCAGCGAGGCCGGCGCGGGAAGCGGGATCCCCGCGGCACAGCCCGCCCCCGAAGCGGAGCTCACGGCAGCCTCTTCGGCGCACGAACCCTCGGTACGCCAGCTGATGCGCGCCTACCTGGCGCTCACCAAGCCGCGAATCATCGAGCTCCTGCTGGTGACCACCATCCCGACCATGGTGCTCGCGCAGAAGGGGCTGCCGTCACCGTGGCTGATGGCCGCGGTGCTGATCGGCGGGACCCTGGCGGCGGGCGGCGCGAACGCCATCAACCAGTTCGTGGATCGCGACATCGACGATGTCATGCGTCGCACGCACAACCGGCCACTCCCGCGTCACATGGTCGCGCCGCGCGCGGCGCTGATATTCGGCATCGGTCTCTCCGTCGTCTCCTTCGCGTGGCTGACCGCCACCGTGAATCTGCTGAGTGCGCTGCTGGCCGCCAGCGCCATCGGCTTCTACGTCTTCGTCTACACCCTCTGGCTGAAGCGCAGCACGCCGCAGAACATCGTGATCGGTGGGGCCGCAGGCGGCGTGCCGGTGCTGGTCGCCTGGGCGGCGGTGACCGGCACGGTCGGGATCCCGGCGCTGGTCCTGTTCGCCATCGTCTTCTACTGGACGCCGCCGCACTTCTGGGCGCTCGCGCTGCGCTACAAGGGCGACTATGCGAGCGCCGGGGTGCCGATGATGCCGGTGGTGCGCGGTGAGGCCGAAACCGCCCGCCAGATCGTCCTCTACTCGCTGCTGATGGTCGCCGTCAGCCTGCTGCTCTTCCCGGCGGCCGGGATGGGACCGATCTACCTCGCTGCTGCGGTCGGCCTGGGCATTGCCTTCGTGGCATGCGCGCTCCGCGTCCAGCGACACGTGACCGATGGCCGCGCCGCGATTGGCCTCTTCCGCTTCTCGATCAGCTACCTGACCCTGCTCTTCGTGGCGATCGCCGCCGACAGCCTCATCCGTCTCTCGATCGGCTGACGCGATCCAGGCGGGCGTCGAGGCGGGCCGTGCGTGCGTCCTCAAACCGCATCCAGGCCCACACGACGCCGAGCATCGCCGCCAGGAAGACCATGTCGCCAAAGACCCACATCAGCGTCCCACCCAGGTGCTGGTCGTCGAGTGGGGTCGGGCCCCAGGTGCGGATGGTCGTCACGTAGTGCAGGTAGAGGACGCGCTCCGTGGAGAGCAGCGCCACGCCCAGGAACGAGTTCTGGGGCATCGCCAGGAAGAGGTACATGAGGCGCACCGGGTGCGGCATGCGCCACGGCTGCGGATCTGGGCCGATCGCCGGCCACCAGAAGAGGAGCGCGGCGACCAGGAAGCTGGCGTGCTCGATGTAGTGGACCAGGTCATTCTCGAGCGCGAAGTTGTAGAGCGAGCTGAAGTGCCATCCCCAGTTGACGCCGGCGAACAGCAACCAGGTCACGAGTGGGAAGGTGAGCCATCTGGCGGGCGGACTGTGCAGGACGGCGAGGATCGCCCGCCGGGATCGGGGCCCTGCGGCGCGCACTGCGAGCGTGATGGGCGCGGACAGCACGATGAGCGGCGCAGCCACCATCTCCAGCAGCAGGTGCTGCACCATGTGCACGCTGAAGAGCACCCCTTCGTACGTGTCGACGGGGGAGACGAGGGCCAGGAGGATGGCCGCCAGGCCACCCATGAAGAGCCAGCGCCGATGGCGCGGCACCGGGTGAGCCGGATGGCGCTCCGCGACGCGGCGCTCCGCCCAGAGATACGCCGCCGCCGCCAGCCCTACCCCGATGATCGGCAGGGGATCGAGCGTCCAGGCCAGGAGGACCGAGGGGAAGGTCGGAACCGGCGGATGATCGTTGTGGCCCAGCGCGGCTCCAGCCCCGAGAGCAAGCACCACCAGCGCGGCTGGCAAGCTGACCAGGGCACGCCACAAGCGTTCGTGGCGCCTGGCTCGCGGGAACACGCCGGCATTCTCGCGCCGATTGGCCTGCTCCGCGTTCGGGGCGATGGAACACGTGCCGGTCTCGGGGCGTCTCAGCGCGACATGACCGCCCGACCGCACGCAACGTCAGCCGCTCCTCGTCCTCCGGCCCACGCTCGGGCGGCCGCGACCGTCCTCCTCGCCATGCTGTTGGCGGCGTGTGCGGGCGGTGGGGCGACCCCGTCCGGTGACATTGCCCATCCGGCGGGCGGTGCGCTGGTCCTGCGCATGGCGACCGCGGGTGGGTTCATCGAGCCGCAGACGGGCTTCTCCCAGGTCCCCAGCGTCTCGGTCTTCGGGGATGGCCGAGTCATCGTGCCCGGGGCGGTGGACCTGATCTATCCGGGCCCCGCACTTCCACCGCTGCTCGTCCGGCGCCTGAGCGAGCCGGGCCTCCAGGCCGTGCTGCACGATGTGCTGGCGACGGGCCTTTTCGCCACGAGCCGAGATTTCAACGGCGCCGGCATCGGGATCGCAGACGCCGGAACGACCACCTTCTCGCTCCATGCCGACGGTCGCGACGTCACCGTATCGGTCTATGCGCTGGGTACGGTTGATCTGTCCAACCCGCCGCCGGGAGTCAGCCAGGATGAGCTTGCCGCGCACCGTGCGCTGACGCGGCTCTCCGGACGTCTGAGCTCGCTCGACAGTTGGCTGCCGGCCGGGTCTTGGATGGACGCCGCGTGGCAGCCGTTTGCGCCTGAGGCGGTGCGTCTCCTGGTTCGAACCGCGGATGCCGACGCGCCGGATCAGAGCGGAATCGCCAACCAGCTCGTCCCGTGGCCCACGGCGGATGATCCCGCGACCTTTGGCGACGTCGCGGCGCAGCCCGAAGGCGCACGCTGCGGAGTGGTGACCGCCGCTGATGCGGCGACCTGGCTGCGCGCCCTGATGCGCGCCAACCAGCTGACCCGCTTCACCGCCGCCGCGCATCGATACCAGGTGACGCCGCGACCGCTGCTGCCAGACGAGCCCAGGAGCTGCCCCATCACCTAACCCCCGCGCCGGTGACGTGCCCCGGCGGGCATCGCTAGAATACGGCGCGTGCCGCCTCCGGCCCGAGGAGGCGCCTGCCGATCCTCCCGGCGGAGCGATCGCGCCAACCCGGATCGTGCAACAGGGAGCCTCGAGACGAGCTGATGCAACGATGGGCGGCCAGACCCGGAGTGCGGAAGGCCTTCCGCATCGCCGGCCCGCTGCTGGTCATGGCGCTCCTCGGTGGCTGTCTCTTCCCTCCGACTCCCGAGACGACGCAGGCAAAGGACGTCTTCACCCTCTACGTGCTGGAGATCGTGTGGACCGCGATCCCCACCATCATCGTGCTGTTCCTGTTCGTATGGTCGACCATCACGCTGAGCACCACCCAGGCGAAGTCCGATCCGGCGGTCACCATCGAGGTCACCGGCTTCCAGTGGCAGTGGACCTTCCACTACCTGGATGGGGACAACGACCCAAAGAACGATTACAGCGTGACGGGCACCGCGGCCAACCCACCGGTGATGGGCCTGCCGACCGGAGAGCCGATCCGCCTGATCCTCAAGTCATCGGACGTGATCCACTCCTTCTTCGTCCCGCATTTCCTGGTCAAGCGCGACGTCATCCCCTTCCCCAATGGCATCAACCCCAACGAGCTCGAGTTCACCGTGTCTGACCCGGGGACCTACGGCGGCCAGTGCGCCGAGTTCTGTGGGGACCTGCACTCCAAGATGACGTTCACGGTCGAAGCCATGGCGCCAGCCGCCTTCCAGACTTGGCTGGCGGACGCGAAGGCCGGCAAGACCCCGCCCCCCACCGGCACTCCCCCGCCGGGTGCCGCGGTGATCAAGCTGACCGCCCAGAACGCCGCGTTCAACACGTCGAGCCTGCAGGTCCCAGCCGGCAAGCCCTTCGTGATCCACTTCGACAACAAGGACGCGGTCGCGCACAACGTTGGGATCTACCAGGGCGGCAAGGAGGTCTTCACCGGCCAGATCGTGACCGGCCCCACGACGACTGACTACCAGGTCCCGGCCCTGGCCGCCGGCTCGTACACCTTCCAGTGCGATGTGCATCCGACCCAGATGACTGGCACCCTTGTGGCGAAGTAGGCGGAGCGACTGACCGATGGCGACGACTACCCTGACCCCGGAGGCGGCGACCTACCGTCGGTCCTGGATCCTCGAGTGGCTGACCACCGTCGACCACAAGAAGATCGGGATCATGTACATCGCCAACTCGTTCCTCTTCTTCCTGCTCGCCGGGATCCTCGCCCTGCTGGTGCGCAGCGAGCTGGCGGTGCCGGGGCTGCAGTTCCTGGACGATCGCACCTACAACCAGGCCTTCACCATGCACGGGACGATCATGATCTTCCTGTTCGTGGTGCCGGTCCTGGCGGGCTTCGCGAACTACGTCGTCCCGCTGCAGCTGGGCGCTCCCGACATGGCCTTCCCGCGCATCAACGCGCTCAGCTTCTGGCTGCTGCCGGTGGGCGGATTGATGATCCTGTCGGGCTACCTGTTCGGGGGAGCGGCGGCGGAGGGATGGACCGGCTACGCACCGCTCTCATCGGCCTATGCGCCGGGACCGGGCACGGACCTGTGGCTGATCGGGCTCATCCTGGTGGGCACCGCCTCGATCCTCGGATCGGTCAACTTCATCGCCACCATCTTCAAGATGCGGGCGCCCGGGATGACCCTCTTCCGCATGCCGATCTTCGTGTGGACCGTGCTGGTGACGATGAC
>VBGQ01000182.1 GCA_005882055.1 Chloroflexota bacterium | reverse complement strand
CTTGTCGAGGTCCAGGTCACGGACGAGCAGCTCCTCGTTCTTCGAATCGCCAACCTCGCCCACGAACTGGCCGCGCGGATCGCAGAAGTACGACTGCCCGTAGAAGTCGTCGTCGCCCAGCGGCTCGATCCCCACGCGGTTGATAGTGCCCACGTAGTACCCGTTGGCGAGCGCGTGGCTGACCTGTTCAACGCGCCACAGGTACTCGGAGAGGCCGCGTGACGTTGCCGAGGGGATGAAGACCAGCTCGGCGCCGTTGAGCCCCAGCGCCCGGGCGCCTTCCGGAAAGTGGCGGTCGTAACAGATGTACACGCCGACCTTGCCGACTGCCGTATCGAAGACCGGGTAGCCCAGGTTGCCGGGACGGAAGTAAAACTTCTCCCAGAAGCCCTTGACGTGGGGGATGTGGGTCTTGCGGTACTTGCCCAGGTAGCTGCCGTCGGCGTCGATCACCGCGGCGGTGTTGTAGTAGATGCCGCTGGTGTGCTCGTCCTCCTCGTACATCGGCACCACCAGCACCATGCCGGTCTCCTTGGCGAGCTCCTGCATCCGCTTGGTGGTGGGCCCGTCCGGGATCTTCTCCGTGTAGCTGTAGTACTGCGGGTCCTGGACCTGGCAGAAGTAGGGGCCGTAGAAGAGCTCCTGGAAGCACATCACCTTGGCGCCCTGCTTTGCTGCCTCGCGGGCGTACGTGATGTGCTTTTCGATCATCGAGTCCTTGTCGCCGGTCCACTCCGCCTGGAGCAGAGCCGCGCGCACGACACGCGCCATCGGAACCTCCGTAACGGCCGAGGAAAGGAGGCCGATCGTACACCCGACCTGGCCTTCGAGGCCGAGGTTGCGGATCGGGCATGGCACAATCGCGCGGCCATGCCCGCCCGGCTGAAATCCTTCTTCAACGTCCCGCTGCTCCGGCGGTTGTGGTTCCACGCGCACCGGGTGACCGGCTCGGTGGATCGCCATTTCTTCGTGGCGCTGGCCAGCGGCCTCATCGGTTTCGTGGCCGTCGCCGCCCTGGCGGTCACCGTGCTCGAGAAGCCCAAGACCTTTGGAGCCTTTGGCCAGTCCTTCTATTGGGCGCTGACCACCGTCCTGGGCCAGGGCGACAGCTCGTACGTGACGTCGCCGGGCGGGTTCTTGGTCGCGTGGCTGCTCGTCCTGTTCGGGGTCGCCATCGTCGGTGCCATCACTGGCGCGATCGTGGGGTTCGTCATCGACTTTCTGCTGAAGGAGGGCCAGGGAATGGGAGCCGCCGGCTTCCGTGAGCACATCGTCGTCTGCGGCTGGAACACCACCGCCCGCGAGATGATCAGCGAGCTCAAGACCGATGAGTACCGCGCCAAGGTCGTCCTGCTCCACGACGCCGAGAGGAGCCCGGCAGGAGATGGCGTCTACTACGTGCGCGGCGATGTCACCAGCGAGCAGGACTTGAAGCGCGCGGGGATTCCCGAGGCCGCAGCCGCCCTGGTGGTCCCGGTCGATTCGTCCAACGAAGCCGACATGCGCTCGATCCTGACCACCATGGCCATCGAGTCGATCGCGCCGGACGTGCGGACCGTGGTGGAGGTGAACAACCCGGCCCACGTCGATCACCTTCGGCACGCCCATGCCGACGAGGTGCTCGTGACGTCGCGCCTCGCTTCACGGCTGCTGGCTCGGTCGGCGCTCTACCCGGGCCTGTCCGAGCTGGTGACCGATATCGTCTCGGGCGGCACCGGGTCAGAGCTGTATCGCGTCGCGCTGCCGGACGCCTACTGTGGCCTCTCAGTGGACGATCTGTCTGCCCGGCTGCGCGCGGACCATCGCGCGACGCTCCTTGCGATCAGCCGCGAGGGCGCGGCGCACGTCAATCCCGATGCCGACTTCCGGCTGGAGCCGGGGGACGACGCCGTGGTCGTGGCGGAGTCCCTGGGGACGCTAGCGCCGCTCCGCCTGCAACAGCGCCTCGTCCACGAGTAGCACGGATAGCACGCGGCCCGCGTGAACCTCATCGACCTGGCTGCGCTCGCGATCCTCGCCTCGACCGTGGCCCTGGGTGCGTGGGCCGGCCTCTTCCCGCAGCTGCTCGGGCTCGTTGGAGCAGCCGCGGGCTTCGTGGTGGCGCTCCTGGCCGCGGGCTGGCTGCACGCTCCGTTGGCGCAGGTCGACCAGCCGATGCGAGCGTTCCTGGCCGGAGCTGGGCTGGTGGGGCTGACGCTGATTGGCGAGGCCGCGGGCTCGGCGGTCGGGTCGCGACTGCGGGCCGCGATGCACGCGAACATGCTCGGTGGCCTCGATCTGGCCGGCGGGATGGTAGTCGGCCTTGCACAGGGCATCCTCGCGATCTGGATCGTGGCCGGCCTGGTGCTGGCCGGCGCCGCGCCGGGCCTCGAGCGCACGGTGGGCGACTCGCTCGTCGTGCGCTCCATCAATCGCGTGCTGCCTCCCGCCGAAGGCGTAGCTCAGCAGCTCGTCTCGCTGCTGGCTCCGACCGATCTGCCCCAGCTCTTTGCCGGCGTCGAGCCCTCGCCGGCGCCACCCCTCGACCTTCCGACGAGCGGCGCGGCGCGTGCCCTCGCGCAATCGGCGGTGGCCAGCACGGTCCAGGTGGTGACCATTGGCTGCGGACGACAACAGCTGGGCACCGGCTTCTTCGTGGCCGAGCACGTGGTGGTGACGAACGCGCACGTCGTTGCCGGCGGCAGCACCATCTCGGTGATCCGGGAGGGATCGACGCAACGCACGACCCTGGTGCTCTTCGACCCACGCGAGGACATCGCAGTCCTGCGCGTTGCGTCGATGACCGCACCGTCGCTGCGCCTCGCCGAGAATCCGCCGCAGCGCGGAGCGCAGGCCGCCGCATTGGGCCATCCTGGCGGGAGGCCGCTCACGGTCATCCCCGCCGTCGTGACCGCGGAGTTCACGGCCGTGGGGCCGGATATCTATGACCAGGGCCGGATCCCTCGGGAGGTCATCGAGGTGCGCGCCGACGTCCAGCGCGGCGACTCCGGCGGGCCGCTCCTCGTAGCACCCGGCCTGGTGGGCGGGATCGTATTCGGTGCGTCGCGGACCTCGCCAGGGGTCGGATACGCCATCGCCGCGAACTCGGTGGCCGGCGAAATTCGCGATGCCGCGACGCGCAGCGGCGCGGTCGCGTCCGGTGCCTGCGCCAGGGAGTGAGAGCGCTTCCAGCGCGGCTCGACGTGTGGTCTAATCGCTCTCCACGTCCGAGGTGCGCATGACCGCCACGTCCTCACGTCGGTTGACCACCGACGAGATCCTGCGCCTGAACCGCGAGTACACCTTCTTCTCCTGGTCCGCGCAGGCCAAGATCAACCCGATCGTCATCGATCGCGCGGAGGGGATCTACTTCTGGGATCCCGACGGCAAGCGCTACATCGATTTCAACAGCCAGCTGATGAGCGTCAACATCGGTCATGGCGACCGGCGCGTCGCCGAGGCGATCGCGGAGCAGGCCCGCACCCTCGCATTCGCCGCGCCACAGTTCGCCACCGAGGTGCGGGGGCGCCTTGGCCAGCTCCTGGCCGAGCTGACGCCGGGCGACCTGAAGACCTTCTTCTTCACCCTCGGCGGCGCCGAGGCGAACGAGAACGCGCTGCGGCTGGCCCGCCTCTATACCGGCAGGCAGAAGGTGATCGCGCGCCATCGGTCCTACCACGGGGCCACAGCGGGCGCCATCTCAGTCACCGGCGATCCACGCCGTTGGGCGAACGAGTCGGGCGGCGTCCCAGGGGTGATCCGGGTCCTTGACCCGTGGCGCTGGGGGCGCGAGGAGCCCGAACCGGTCGACGAGCACCTCGCCTATCTCGAGGAGGTGATCCAGTACGAGGGGCCGCACACCATCGCGGCGTTCATCCTCGAGACGGTGACCGGCACCAACGGCATCCTGATCCCGCCTGACGGATACCTGCAGGGCGTGCGCGAGCTGTGCAGCCGCCACGGCATCCTGATGATCGCCGACGAGGTGATGGCCGGTTTCGGGCGCACCGGCCGCTGGTTCGCGGTCGACCACTGGGACGTCGTGCCCGACCTGCTGACCATGGCCAAGGGCCTGACCAGCTCGTACCTGCCGCTGGGCGCGGTGGCCATGAAGCCGGAGATCGCCCATGCCTTCGACGAGAAGGTCTATTTCGGGGGCCTCACCTATTCGGCGCATCCGATGAGCTGCGCCGCAGCGATCGCCGCGGTCAACGTGCTGCGAGACGACGACCTGGTCGGCAACGCCGCCCGCCTGGATCCGGTCATGCGTTCGCTGCACGCCGACCTGGCCGCCAAACACCCCAGCGTGGGCGCCACGCGAAACATCGGTCTGTTCGGGATCATCGAGCTGATCCGGAATCGCTCCACGCGCGAGCCGATGGCGCCGTTCAACGGCGGCTCCCCGGAGATGAGCGCGCTCGAGGCCGGGCTGCGCGCCGACGGCCTCTACACCATGACCCACTGGAACGGAGTCTTCACCAACCCGCCGCTGTGCATCACCGAGGAGCAGCTGCGTGATGGCTTCGCGATCATCGATGCCGCGCTGGAGGTGACGGACGCCGCAGTCGTCGACTGACTCTCCACCGTCGTGACGGTCGCCGACAGCACCCGTGGCCAGACCGGACCGATGGTCCGGCTGGGCCGCTTCTCGGGGGTCCTGCGCTCCATCGTTGCCTTTGTGGCGATTCTCGTCCTGCTCGCGATCGCCTGGGAGGCAGCAAAGTGGGTGGCCGGCGATCCGGTGCGCCAGACGCCGTGGGGCGTCGTCGATCCCCCGCATGTCCCGCCGTTCACGATCAAGCAGCTCAACGACACGAATCTGCCCCACGTGTGGGAGGTGGTGGGTGCCTTCGTTCAGCTGGCGACCCGCAACAGCCCGTTCAGCCTGGGGGCTGTGCTGATCGATGCCGCAGTCTTCACCGGACGGAACGCGCTGGTCGGATTTGGGATCGGGGCCCTGTTCGGCCTTCTGCTGGCGATCATCTTCGTCCACAGCCGGCTCCTGGAGCGCGCGCTGGTGCCATACGTCATCGCCAGCCAGACCGTGCCGATCATCGCCCTGGCGCCGATGCTCGTGTTGTGGGTCGGCACCGGCTGGACCAGCGTGGCCCTCGTGAGCGCATACCTCACCTTCTTCCCCGTCACCATCGCGGGCATCCGTGGCCTCACGTCTCCCGACCCGCGCGCGCTCGAGCTCATGAGCAGCTACGCCGCGAGCTGGTCGACGGTCCTCTGGAAGGTGCGCTTTCCGGCAGCGCTGCCGTACCTGTTCACTGCCGCCAAGATCAGCGCCACCGCCAGCGTGGTGGGCGCCATCGTGGGCGAGGAGCCAACCGGTATCCGCGGTGGGCTGGGGCGGGCGATCCTCGAGTTCAACACGCAGTACACGACCGGGCCGCAGAAGCTGTGGGCTACCGTGATCGTGGCCGCAGCGCTCGGCATCTTGTTCTTCGCCGTGGTGCGGCTTGCGGAGATGGTCGTGCTCCGCGATCGCGGCGCCGGCGAGCTCTGAGCCCGATCTGGTGCCTCCGAGCCACCCGGATCCGATCGTCAATCTCGACAATGTCGAGAAACGATTCAGCGCCGGCGGCGCAACCACTGCGGCCCTGTCCGGGATCAGCCTGAATATCAGTCCCGGCGAGTTCGTGAGCCTGATCGGACCATCCGGCTGTGGGAAAAGCACGCTGCTGCGGATCATCGGTGACCTCATCGAGCCGACTGCGGGCAGGGTTGAGGTCAACGGCAAGCCCGCACGCAACGCCCGGCGAGACCGCGACTACGGGATGGTCTTCCAGGCACCCGTCCTCTTCGACTGGCGGACGATCGAGGCCAACGTCGAGCTCCCGCTCGAGGTCATGGGCGTGAGCCAAGCCCAAAGGAGAAGCCGCACCGAGCAGATGCTCGCGCTCGTGGAGCTCTCAGATTTTGGGCGCCATCACCCGTGGCAGCTGTCGGGTGGCATGCAGCAGCGCGCGGCGATCGCACGTGCGCTGGCCTTCGAGCCAAAGCTGCTGCTCATGGACGAGCCGTTCGGAGCGCTGGACGAGATGACACGGGAGCGGATGAACGACGAGCTATTGCGCATCTGGGAACGCACCGGGACCACCATCGTCTTCGTTACCCACTCCATCCCCGAGGCCGTCTTCCTCTCAGGTCGCGTTGTGGTCATGACGCCGCGTCCGGGGCGGATCACAAACCTGATCGAGATCGATCTCCCCCGGCCCAGGAACGAGGCCACCCGCGAGTCGGAGGAATACTTCCGGCTGGTGACCGCGGTGCGAGAGGCACTGCGCGCGGCGCACGGCGGAACGATTCCCGAAGCCGAACCACTGGTCGTCGACGAATCCGGAGCCAACGCATGACGGCGGGAAGGGCTGGCAGGCGGACGGGTCGCATGCGGCGGATCTCCCGCCGGCTGGCCTATTACCTCCCGGCCATCGCGGTGTTCCTCGGAGGCATCCTGCTCTGGGAGCTCTTGGTGCGCGCCTTTCGGATCGAACGCTTCCTGCTACCGGCGCCGAGCGCCATTGCTGGCGCCTTCGCCGACGATG
>VBGQ01000181.1:11710-17000 GCA_005882055.1 Chloroflexota bacterium | reverse complement strand
AGGCGTTCGAGGTGCCGCTCAGCGTCGGCTGAAGACCCGGGGTTCCCCGTGTCGGCTACCCTGAAACGATGACCGTCGCCATCAGCACCTCTCGATTTGCGGACGCGGTGTACCGGGATCGCCTGCAGCGCGCGGCCGGGGAAGCCGCCGCCCGAGACATCGACGCGCTGCTCATCACGCCCTCCGTGGACTATGGCTACCTGCTCGGGTACCGGGCCCCTGCCATGGAACGCCTCACCTGCCTGATCGTCCCTGCCCAGGGCCAGCCGTGGCTGGTGCTTCCACACCTCGAGGAGCCGCTCGCCCGCCACGAGCTGGGACAGCTCGCCGCCGACCTGGCGATCGTGCCCTGGGACGAAACCGAGGATCCCTTCTGGGTTGTCCGGGACCTGCTCGAAGGGCATGCGATGCGGGCCGGCGTGCAGGACCAGATGTGGGCGCGCTTCGTGCTTCGCCTGCGCGCGGCACTGGACCCGATCGAGCTCGTGGAGGCCGGACCGGCGATGAGCGCTCTGCGGCGAATCAAGACGCCGGAAGAGATCGACCGCCTGCGTCTCGCGGCCCGCGCCGCCGACGAGGCGATGGACGCCATTCGCGCCGAGCGATTCGCGGGCCGGACCGAGCGCGAGCTGAGTGCCCGCATCCGCGAGCTCCTGCTGGCGGCCGGACACCAGTCCGCCGAGTTCGCGATCGTGGCCTCTGGGCCCAACAGCGCATCACCGCACCACGAGCCGAGCGATCGCGTCATCGAGCCCGGCGACGCGGTGGTGCTCGACATCGGCGGCATTCGCGATGGATACGCCTCGGACACCAGCCGGACGGTGTTCGTAGGTGAGCCACCGCGCGAGTTCCGGCTCATGTACGACGTGCTGCAGCGGGCGCAGCTCGCCGCGTGCACCGCGGTCGCACCCGGCATGACGGCGGAGGAGGTGGATCGTGCGGACCGCCACCTGATCGGAGAGGGCGGGTATGGCGACGCCTTCATCCACCGCACCGGACACGGCATCGGCATGGAGGTCCACGAGGAGCCGTACATCGTCGAGGGCAACGCCGAGCCACTGCGCCCCGGCCACGCCTTCAGCATTGAGCCGGGGATCTACGTTGCCGGAACGTGGGGAGCCCGGATCGAGGACATCGTGGTCTGCACCGAGGAAGGCAGCGAGGTGCTCAATCGGTCCAGCCGCGAGCTGATCTCGGTCGACTAGGCGCCGCTACCTTCGCGCCCGCTTACCGCCGTAGGAGCTGACTAGCGCCGTGAGCACCTGGTCGATGGCGGCGTTCGCTTCACGGACTGCAGCGGTGACCTGGGCGACCTCCGCCGCCCTTCGACGCAGGTGCGCCAGGATGCCCTCGATGACCGGAGACCGATAGAAGAGGAACGCCTCGATCGCCTCCGCAAGGGTCAGCCCAGCGGCCGATGCCTCACGACCGTAGAGCGCTCCCATCTTCTCCGCCTCGTCCAGCAGCAGCTCGCGCTCCGACCGCTTGCCGGCCGCCACGTATTCGATCACCAGGTTGAAGGTGCGCTGTCCCCAGCGTCGAAAGTCCTCGCGCTGCTCGCTGCCCAGCCGAGATTGCCAGGGCAGGCCGGCGTACCCGGTCCGCTGCATGCGCCGGTGGACGTCGCCGATGATGGTGGTCGAGGCATCGGTCAGCTGCCCGGTCGCGTACCGGAGGCGGCGCGGGGCGCTGGTCATTGCCTCGAGGCTCGATCTCAGGAAGCGACGATGGCCGCCGGCGGTCTGGTAGCTCTGCACCTTGCCGCCGTCCGCCCAGCGACGCAGCGTGTCCGGTCCCACGCCCACTAGGCGTGCGGCCGCCCCGATCGGCAGCCAGGGATCTTCGCCCTCGTCGGTCATCCGCCGCGCAGCTGATCCGCGGTCATCTCGCCGAGCGCGCCCCATAGCCGGACGAGTGCGTCCATCCCCCCCTCCAGGTTGGCGACCGGCATCCACTCGTTGGGCGCGTGGAAGTTCCCGTTCGGAGACGCAAACCCCACCAGCACCGAGCTGAGCCCGACGTGCGCCTCGAGCGCGGCCACCACCGGGATCGAGCCGCCACTGCGCAGGAAGACCGGCGGCTTGCCGAACGCATCCTCGGGGGCTCGGGCGGCCACCTCGACCGCCGGATGGTCGAGCGGGGTGAGGGCCGGCGCGCCGCCGTGGATGACGCGCACCTCGACGCGCACCTCCGGCGGCGCGATGCGTCGCATGTGCTGCACCACCATGCGCTCGATGTCGTGGTAGTCCTGGTCCGGAACCAGGCGGGTGCTGAACTTGGCGGCGGCCCACGCGGGGATGATCGTCTTGGCCCCCTCCCCGCTGTAGCCGCCCCAGATGCCGTTGATGTCGAGGGTCGGGCGGACGGAGATGCGCTCCGCGGCGGTGAATCCCTCCTCGCCGGACCAGAGGCCCGGCACGCCGGTCAGCTCGCGGAACTCGTCGGCGTCGAAGGGGACCGCCGCGGATGCGGCTCGGTCGGCATCGGTCAATGGACGGACCGTGTCGTAGAAGCCCGGGATCGTTATCCGTCCGTGCTCGTCGTGCAGGCTGGCCAGCATCTGGACCAGCACCGTGGCCGGATTGGCGATCGCGCCGCCATAGCCGCCGGAGTGGAGATCCTGGAACGGTCCGCTGACGCGGACCTCGAAATACGCGATCCCGCGCAGGCCGTAGGTGATCGCGGGGGTCCCGTTGTCATCCTGCATGCCCGTATCGCTCACCACGCACAGGTCGGCAGCGAGGAGCTCCGGATGCTCAGCGATGAACTCGTCGACCGGCTCGGAGCCGACCTCCTCGTCTCCCTCGAAGAAAAGGCGCAGATTGACGGGCAGGCGCCCGGCGCTCGCCATCCAGGCCTCTGCCGCCTTGAGGTGAATGAAGATCTGGCCCTTGTCGTCTCCAACACCGCGTGCGTACACCCGACCGTCCTCATGACGCGGGTCGAAGGGTGGTCGGACCCACTCGGCGAGGGGATCCGCCGGTTGCACGTCGTAGTGGCAGTAGACCAGCACCGTGGGGCGCTCCGGACCCGCGTGCAACCATTCGCCGGTGACCACCGGATGGCCGCTGGTCTCGTGCAGGCTGACGTGCTCGAAGCCGATGCGATCCAGCTCGGCGGTGATCCACTCGGCGGCGCGCCGCACGTCGTCAGCCCGGTCTGGGTCCGCGCTCACCGACTCGATGCGCAGGAATTCGTCGAGCTCCTCTCGGTGGCGATCGCGATGTTGGCGCAGGTGATCGAGCGCCGCGCCCACGGCGCCATTGGTGTCTGTGGTCATCCGTGGATCATAGAGTCCGCGGCCGCAGGGCCTCCTAGCGGATCAGCCCCAGCAGGAACGCCAGGAAGAGGAGGAGCGCGATCGGCGGCACGAAGGCGGCAGCACGCAGCGGACGAGGCCAGCCGGCGCCACCTGCGACGGCGTACACCGGAATCGTCAGTGGAAAGGCGAGGGTTGCCAGCGAATAGCCGATGCGCCGGCGGCGGCTCAGGTCGCCCCGGTCCTGCACGTCGAGCCAGTACGCGGCGATCATGCCGAAGGAGATCAGGGCGAGGACAACGAACAGTGTCCACGCCAGTGGCAAGAACATCTCCGAAGGATCCTAGCGAGCGCGGACCGCCCCTTCGCGGTGCCGCCGGTGCCGCTCACGGTCCTCAGTGCCGTCGAAGACGTCGCCGATCCACGCCAGTGGCCGCCTGTGTGGGAGCCGCGGCTCGCCATCGGGCAGGAGCGCGACCATCGCCGAGCGCAGGTCGCGCTCGAGCTGCGCGCGTCCCGTGGCGCCACGCAGGCCGAGAGTGGAAATCGGCTCGCCGAAGGACACGGTCACGCGCCTGCGAAACCACAGCTCGGTGCTCCCGACGATGGCGCACGGCACGATCGGAGCACCGGAAGCGCTGGCGAAGGCGACCGCACCCTCCTCAAAGGGGAGCAGCTCGGACTCGAGGAACCCGACCTTGCCCTCCACGAAGATCGCGAGGACCCCATTGGCGTCGAAGACCCGGCGAACCGCGCGGACCGCGGAGACGAGCGTCGTCTTCTGCGGGTTGTACGGGATCACGCCACCGAAGAAGGCCATCGCCCGGTTCTTGAAGCCGCGGCCGAAATCGGCCTCCTTGGGGCCGAACCAGGTGATCCGCGGCCGCGCGGGGACCACGGAAGTGACGATCATGGGGTCCCAGCCGGAGTGGTGGTTCAGCGCGAGCAGAAAGGGAGCTGGCGGCCATCGGTCCAGGCCATCGGGCCTGATCTCGAAGAGCACGCCAAGCACGGCGCGCACCAACCAGCGCATGAACCGATATCGCGGCGTCACCGCGGCCGCGAGCTCGCGGGGTCCGGTCCGGCGCGCCCGCGCCTGATCAGCCGATGCCTCCTTGGCGTAACGTCTCACGCCTCGGCCGGTGCCTCGATCGCTGCTCCCACCGATCGCGCACGGTTAGGCTCGTGCACATGTCGAAGTGCCCAGGCACCGATCGCCAGCTCCAGGGCCATCACCACGAAGATCGCGCGATATGCCAGGCCTGGTCCGCCGGCGGCGTTGGCCAGCACCGTTACCACCACGAACACCACGATCCCGCCAACCGTGCTGGCGATGGGCCCCGCGCTCGCCACGGCGATGTTGCTGATGCCCATGTATCGGCCAGACTCGGCCTTGGGGATGATGTCGGTCATCAACGCCCAGTCGACACCCAGAAAGACGCCGCTGCACACGCCAATAGGCACCGCGGCCGCGACGACCATCCAGTAGGCGGGTCCAAAGGCGAGCATCAACGCCCCCAGCAGGCCAAGCGCAATAGCCACGTACAGCACGGGTTTGCGTCCGACGCGGCTGGAGATGTACCCGCCAGGGACCGCAGCCAGCAATGCAGAGATCGCCACGGCGATGATCACCGGGAACTGCATCCGCTGCGCGTCATTGGGGCTCATGCCGTGGGCGTTCTCCAGGAAGAAGACGGCGAACGCCTGCAGGCTGACCAGCGCCGTCAGCACGAAGAGGCGCGAGACCAGCAGCCAAACGTAGTCACGGTGCTGCAGTATGTCGGTGCCCCACGCGCTCTTGGCGCGCTCGACCAGCGAGAGGCTCGACTCCGGCGCCGGGTGGTCCGGCACCCAGATAACGGTGATGAGCATCGTCGTCACCTCGACAAGCGCGATCGCCGCAAAGACGCCCAGCGCGACCTGCGGGAAGTGCAGCTGGTCTGGCAAGACAACGATGAAGAGGATCGCCAGGCCAGGGCCGAGCAGGTTGCCGGCGATGTTCGCAGCTCCGAGCAGGCCGGAGGCGACGCC
>VBGQ01000181.1:0-11654 GCA_005882055.1 Chloroflexota bacterium | reverse complement strand
GGAAGATGAGGTCCATCGCGGTTCCCGCCAGGATGTAAGGCTTTCGCCGGCCCAGACGGGTGCGCGTGTAGTCGCTGATGGCGCCCATGGTCGGCTGCACGAGGATGGCGATGAGCACGCCGGCCGTGGTGACGACACCGATTGCCAGGCCCGCCAGTGGGTGCGTGGAGCTGCCCAGAACCCCCTTCGACTCCACGAGGCGCGGAATAACGCTGAACGTGAACGCTCCCCATAGGACGGTGATCGCCAGCCAGTAGGCGGTGACCGCCAGTAGACGCCACCAGCTCAGTGGCGCCGTCGGTCGCCCGAGCTCGTCGCGGCCCTGGTCCGCGGTCGGCGCTGGGATGTCCACGTGAGCCCTCCGCTCTCCGGGCGACGATACGCTCGCGCCGCCTGATCGGGAAGAGGCTGCACTGCCGCCCCTGCGGTGCCACTGCGGTAAGGTGGGCACCCCATGACGGAGCGGCTTCCTTCGGCCTTGCGCCACGCGGATTTCCGTCGCTTCCTGGCGGCACGGCTCTTCGCCAACGTGGGTGCCCAGATGGTGACCGTGGCGGTCGGCTACCAGGTCTACCAGCTCACGCGGCAGCCGCTCGACCTCGGGCTGATTGGCCTGAGCCAGTTCTTGCCCTTCGTTGTCCTGATCCTGCCCGCGGGGCAGGCGGCGGATCGGCTCGATCGGAGGCGGATCGTTGCCGCCTGCTACGCAACCTTGGCCGCCTGCGACATCGCCCTCGCCTGGTTCAGTGTGAGCGGCATCCGCGATCCCGGCCCCATCTTCGCGGTCATGGCGCTCTTCGGGACTGCTCGGGCCTTCAATATGCCCACCGGGCAGGCGCTGCTGCCGAACCTCGTGCCGCGGGCCGACTTCGGAAGAGCGGTGGCCATCAACTCGTCCGCGCTTCAGGTGGCGACGATCGCGGGGCCGGCGATCGGGGGGCTGGTATTCCTGGCAGGTCCAGGGGTCGTGTATGGCAGCGTTGCGGTGCTGATGGGCCTTGCCAGCCTGCTGACCGTTCTGCTGGCGGGTGGCGGAAGGTCGGAACGGACCCGCGAGCCAGTGACGGCGCGCGAGATCTTCTCAGGCATCGCGTTCGTCCGCCGGCACCCCGTCGTACTCGGGTCGATCTCGCTCGACCTGTTCGCGGTGCTCTTCGGCGGGGCGACGGCACTGCTGCCGGTCTACGCCCGCGACATCCTGCAGGTGGGACCGACCGGCCTCGGCATCCTGCGCGCGGCGCCGGCGGTGGGCGGAGCGGTCTGCGCTGCTGTGCTGAGCGCCCGGCCGCTGACGCGGCACGTGGGACGCACGATGTTCGGAGGCGTTGCGGTCTCCGGGATCGGGACGCTGGTGTTCGGTGCCTCGACCAGCTTCCTCGTCTCCCTCGTGGTGCTCGCGGTCATGGGCGCGGCCGACATGGTCAGCGTCTACGTCCGGCACCTGCTGGTGCAGCTGGAGACGCCGGACGAGATCCGCGGGCGGGTGAGCGCTGTGAACGCCGTCTTCATCGGTGCCAGCAACGAGCTCGGCGAGTTCGAGTCCGGTGTCACTGCCGCCTGGTTCGGAACCGTGCCAGCGGTGCTGGTCGGTGGTGCCGCGACGATCGTGGTGGCGGGAGCCTGCACCTGGCTCTTTCCGTCGCTGCGACGCCTCGACCGATTCCCCGGCCATCCTGCCGCCAAGGTGGCCGCCGCATCGGTTCCTCCAGCCCCGGTCGGGTCGCGTCCCAGGCTGGCCGATGAACCGGGCTCTGGCGATCCACCGGGGTAGAATGCCGCCCGATGATCGACCCCATCGCCATCCACCTCGGCCCCATTGAGGTCCATTGGTACGGGATCATCATCGCCACCGCAGTGCTGGCTGGCGCGCTGCTCGGAACCGTCGAGGCGCGCCGCAGGGGCGAGGACCCGGATAAGGGCTGGTCGATGCTGCTGCTGGTTATCGTGACCAGCATCGTCGCCGCGCGGCTCTACCACGTCATCCACGAGTGGGGCCCGGTCTACTCCAAGGATCCTCTCCTGATTCCCCAGATCTGGAACGGAGGCATCGGGATTCCGGGCGCGATCATCGGCGGAGCGCTCGGCATCTGGTGGTACACCCGCCGGAACGCAATGCCGTTCGCACGCTGGCTCGACATCTTCGCGCCGGCCCTGCTCCTCGGCCAGGCCATCGGTCGGCTTGGAAACTTCGTCAACCAGGAGCTCTACGGGCCGCCCACCAACCTGCCGTGGGGCATCCAAATCGATGCTGCGCACCGGGCAGGCACGCCATGGGACGTGATCACCTACCCGGTGGCGACGACGCACTTCGTGCCGCTCTTCGCCTACGAGGCGGTCCTCAACCTCATCGGGATGGCGCTGCTCCTGTACGTCGCGCGGCGGTACGCGCGCCGGCTCTACGACGGCGACGTCGCTCTGCTCTACATCGTCTGGTACGGCTGGGTGCGCTCGGCGCTCGAGACGCTGCGCGTTGGCAACTGGTACATCGGTCCATTGCCGACTGCGACCTGGCTTGGGCTGGCCGGCGTGCTGGTGGCAGCCGCCGTCCTTCTGCTCCGCCACGCTCGCGGCTGGGGCACCCCCGGAGCCTGGATGCATGAGCCTCCGCCGGCGGTGGAGACCGATGGGGGTGGCTCACCCTCGGTGCCACCTCCTGAGTCGGAGCCGTCTCCTGGCTGAGCCGGAGGTCCTCGAAGATATCACCGCCGCGATTGGCGGGACACCGCTCGTCGCCCTTGATCGATTGGCCGATGGCGCACCCGGTCGGGTGGTGGCAAAGCTCGAGGCGATGAATCCAGGTGGCTCCGTGAAGGACCGTATCGGCCTGCCGATGATCGAGGCGGCCGAGCGCGCCGGCCTCCTGAAGCCCGGAGGCACCATCGTCGAACCGACGAGCGGCAACACCGGCGTCGGGCTGGCCCAGGCGGCCGCCATTCGCGGCTATCGGTGCATCTTCGTCATGGCCGACAAGCAGTCGGAGGAGAAGCGGGCGCTGTTGCGCGCCTATGGCGCGGAAGTGGTCGTCTGCCCCACCGACGTGGACCCGGACGACGAGCGCAGCTACTACCGGGTCAGCGATCGGCTGGCCCACGAGATCCCGGGCGCCTGGAAGCCGGATCAGTACGCCAACCCTGCCAACCCCGAGGCGCACTACCGGACGACCGGTCCAGAGATCTGGGATGCGACCGCGGGTCGGGTCACGCATTTCGTGGCCGGGATCGGGACGGGCGGGACCATCTCCGGCGCGAGCCGCTATCTGAGGGAGCGCAACCGCGAGCTGGTGGTGGTGGGCGCCGATCCGGAGGGGAGCGTCTTCTCCGGCGACACGCCGCGGCCTTACCTGACCGAAGGAGTGGGTGAGGACTTCTGGCCCGACACCTATGACCGCGAGGTCTGCGACACCATCGTCCGGGTCTCGGATCGTGACGGGTTCCTCACCGCCCGGCAGGCGACCCGCGTCGAAGGGATCCTGATGGGCGAGTCGTGCGGGACCGCCCTGTGGGCCGCGCTGCAGACCGCGCGCCAGGTGGCGGATCCCGAGGCCCTCTTCGTGGTGCTGCTCCCCGATTCAGGGCGTAACTACCTCGGGAAGCTGTACGCCGACGAGTGGCTGCGACGGGCCGGCGTGCTGGGCGCCGAGGAGCAGGTCGCCGATTACGACTGGCGAGATACCGAGCTCGGCCCCGTGGTGCGCCACGCCGCTCCACCGTCGCCCGCCTGAGGCCCAGCTCGAAGGACGACGCATCTTGGTGTGCTGCGAGGATCACCATCTGTCCAACGAACGCCCGTCCAGCGCTGATTTCGGGAGTTCTGTGGCCGAACGTGCATGTGGGCGCGCAGGCGATCCAATGAGGGCGACCAAGGCGTCGACCGGCCCCAGCCCATTGGACCGTAGGAGACGGCGGCTGCACATCCCACGGCAGGTTGCGTCGTTGGCATCCGGTCCGTCGCCGAGTTAAGGTGGCGGGCGATGACACAGGTCGCGGAGCCCACTACGGCGACCTCCAGCCCGACCGCCAGGGTCCAGCACTGGATTGGCGGGAAGCGGGTCGCCGGCACGTCCAGCCGCAGTGGGCCGGTCTACAACCCGGCGACCGGCGAGCTCGCCAGAGAGGTCGACTTCGCATCGGTCGAGGAGGTCAACGCCGCCGTGCATGCGGCCAAGGGCGCGTTCCCGGCCTGGCGCGCGACGAGCATCTCAAAGCGCACCGAGATCCTGTTCCGGATGCGCAACCTGGTCGACGAGCATCGGGCGGAGATCGCCGCGTACCTGACTGCTGAGCACGGCAAGGTGCCCGCAGACGCGCTGGGCGAGGTGGCGCGCGGCCTCGAGAACCTCGAGTTTGCAACGGGCATCCCACACCTGCTGAAGGGGGGCTTTTCCGAGCAGGTATCGGCTGGGATCGACGTGTACCAGATCCGCCAGCCGCTCGGGGTGGCCGCGGGCATCACGCCCTTCAACTTCCCGGCCATGGTGCCGATGTGGATGTTCGCCAACGCCATCGCCTGCGGCAACACCTTCGTCCTGAAGCCCTCCGAGAAGGACCCATCCGCATCGGTCTACCTGGCGGAGCTGTGGAGAGAGGCCGGCCTGCCCGATGGCGTCTTCAACGTGGTGCACGGCGACAAGGTCGCCGTGGACGCGATCCTCGAGCATCCCGACATCGCAGCGGTGAGCTTCGTGGGCTCCACGCCTGTCGCGCGCTACATCTACGAGCATGCCACCGCGGCTGGCAAGCGCTGCCAGGCGCTGGGTGGAGCGAAGAACCACATGGTGGTGCTGCCTGACGCCGATATCGGCATGGCGGCCGACGCCGCGGTCTCCGCCGCCTACGGATCAGCGGGCGAGCGATGCATGGCGATCAGCGTGGTGGCCGCGGTTGGGGGCGTGGCGGATCCGCTGATCGAGGCGATCAAGGAGCGCCTGCCCAAGGTCCGGGTTGGCCCCGGCAGCGACCCGAGCGCCGAGATGGGACCGCTCATCACCGGGGAGCACCGCGACAAGGTGGCTTCGTACCTCGACAGCGGGCCTGAGCAGGGCGCCGAGCTGGTGGTGGACGGTCGCGAGCACCCGCTCTACCAAGAGGGCAAGGGCTTCTTCCTGGGCGTCTCGCTGCTCGACCGCGTCACGCCGGAGATGGACTGCTATCGCAACGAGGTGTTCGGGCCCGTCCTCGAGGTCGTTCGCGTCGCCGACTATCCCGAGGCGGTGCAGCTGATCAACGACAACCCGTACGGCAATGGCGTCGCGATCTTCACGCGCGACGGGGGAGCGGCGCGCCAGTTCCAGTTCGAGGTCAACGTGGGCATGGTCGGCGTGAACGTGCCGATCCCGGTGCCCGTTGCCTACTACAGTTTCGGCGGATGGAAGAACTCGCTCTTCGGCGACCTGCACATGTACGGGCCTGAGGGGATCCAGTTCTACACGCGCGGCAAGGTCGTGACCTCCCGCTGGCCGGATCCCGGCACGAGCAAGGTCGACCTCGGCTTCCCTCGCACCCGCTGACGCGGTCGCCCCAGCCGCGGCCTCCGTCGCGCGAGCACCGGCATAATCTCGACCGATGCAGGAGAACGAGCGAGCCGCCCGGCGCATGGATCGGTTCGAGACACGAACGGTGCATGCCGGGTTCGACGCCGACGGGCTGACCGGCGCGGTGGTGCCGCCCATACAGATGAGCACGACCTTCAAGCAGGACGGCGTGGGGCAGCTGCGAGAGGGGCTCGACTACGGCCGCACCGACAATCCGACCCGCCGCGCCCTGGAAGGGGCGATCGCCGACCTCGAGAACGGCAGCCACGGGATTGCCTACGCGTCGGGGATGGCGGCGACCCAGAACGCGCTCTATCTCCTCGATCCGGGCCAGGCGGTGCTGATCAGCGACGACGTCTACGGCGGCACCTGGAGGCTCGCGGACAAGGTCTGGCGGCGGTACGGCATCGAGCCGATCCCGGTCGACATGGCGGACCTGGACGCGAGCTCGGCGGCGCTGACCGCCCGTCCGAACGTCAGCATGGTCTGGGTCGAGACGCCCACGAACCCGCTCCTGAAAGTTGTCGACATCAGCGCTGTGGTGCGTCTCGCGGCCGCTGCGGGAGCGCTCACGGTGGTCGACAACACCTTCGCGACGCCGTACCTGCAGCGGCCCTTGGAGCTTGGTGTCGATCTCGTCCTCCACTCCGCGACGAAATACCTTGGAGGTCACTCCGACGTGGTGGGCGGCCTGCTCGCCACGCGCCGTGATGACCTGGCCGAGCGGCTGCGCTTCCACCAGAACGCCGCAGGCGCGGTCCCCAGTCCCTTCGACTGCTGGCTCGTCCTGCGCGGCCTGCGCACTCTCGCGGTACGCATGGAGCGCGCCTCGGCCAACGCTGCGCTGCTGGCCGCCTGGCTCACGGGCCGCGGCGAAGTCGCGCGCGTCCACTACCCCGGTCTGCCCGATCATCCGCAGCGTCAGGTGGTCGACCGTCAGATGCGCCTCCCGGGCGCAATGGTCAGCTTCGAGGTTGCCGATGCAGCCGGCGGAGCCGATCGCGCACGCGGATTGGCTGCCGCGACCCGCCTCTTCACGCTCGCCGAATCGCTGGGTGCGGTGGAGTCGTTGATCGAGGTCCCGGCGGGGATGACGCACCAATCGGTCGAGGAGACGCCGCTGGCGGTGTCACCGGCACTGGTGAGGCTCTCGGTCGGGATCGAGAGCGCCGATGACCTCGTCGATGACCTGGATGCGGCCTTCGCGGCGTCGACATCGGTCAAGCAGGCGCAGGATTGATCGAAGGCGCGCCTCCCCCGGATCCGCTCAGCGGGCGGCTGAGCATCGGCTTCAAGACCACGCCCACTGACGTCACCTGGGATGGGCGGATCACCTGACCAATGCCTCCCGCGATCGCGGAGGTCAGTCGTGGGAGGCATTCAGCCTGATGGCTGCCCTGGCGCATCACGTCCCGCGCAAGTGGCTCGGACACGCGGTGCTCGCCAACACCTTCCGCCATCCGGCACTGCTCGCCAAACAGGCCACCGTCATGGACCACGTCACGGACGGCCGTTTCATCGTGGGCCTGGGCGCCGGCTGGCACGAGGGCGAGCACGAGGCATTCGGCATTCCTCTGCCTCCCATCCGCGAGCGGATCGACCGGCTCGAATCCGCCGCAGCCGTACTGCGCGCGCTCTTCTCCAGCGAGGCGCGTCACGAGCCGGGCGTCACATTGGACGATCGTTTCTATCCACTGCGTGGCGCAGTCAACGATCCG
Source organism: Chloroflexota bacterium (assembly GCA_005882055.1). Taxonomy (GTDB): domain Bacteria; phylum Chloroflexota; class Limnocylindria; order QHBO01; family QHBO01; genus CF-82. The sequence continues at coordinate 4,406 of VBGQ01000181.1, read as the reverse complement.
GCGCCCCGATCCGCGAGCGGCCCACCAATCTGGCTCGGGGGCCAGAAGCCGCGCGGTATCGCATTGGCCGCCCGGTCCGGGAGCGGCTGGCTGATGCCGGGCAACCGCGCCGGCGAGATCGGCTACCTCGTCGAGAAGCGCGATGCGATGCTGACTGCCCTCGAGGTCGCGGGCCGCGATCCCGCCGGGTTCACCTTTGCCGCCCAGGTCAGCTGCGGGGCCACCGCGGAGCATCGCGCGGCTGCGCTCGAATCGGCGCGAGCGTTCATCAAGGTGGGCGCTCAGCACGTCATCCTGGGTATGGCTCCCAGCCTTGGGCCGGAGCACCTGCGGCTGATCGCACGAGAGGTGGCCGAGCCGCTCGCCGAGCAGGCTCCATGAGCGCGCCGAATGGGCCAACCGCACCCGATGGACCCACCAAGCTCGAGCCGAACGAGAAGGGCGAGCTTGTGGAGCGCCTATCCGCCGGCACGGCCACGCTCCTGCTCGTCTGGCTGATCGGGATCGGGGCCGCCACCGCGTTGTTGGCGGTCTGGCTGCTCGTCTACCTGCTGAGCGGCATTCGCCTGGGTATCGATGCGCTGTTCGGTGGCCCGGGCCTGTATACGGCACTTGCTGGCGCCTCAGGCCCGTGCGTGCTGTGGCTCGCCGGTCGAGCACAGGGCCACGGCCTGGGGTGGTTCGTGGCAACGGCCGTCAAGATCGGCCTGGTGATGCTTGCCATCCTGCTGGCCTTCGTGGGGGTCTCGATGCTGGTCTTCGGGTTCGCACCCGGCCCCGGCGCTCCGATCGCGGCCGCAACCGCCCTGGTACTGACGCTCGCCGCGACCGTCATCTGGGGTGCCGCGACGTGGTCCGCGGACCGATGGATCGCCCGCGCCCGGCTCGGCGCGGACTGAGCGTCAAACCTCGTAGGTTTTCAGCGCCTCGGCGATCTCGACCGGTCCGTCGTACGCGGAACGTGCCTCTTCCAGGGCCCACTTCCCGTCGTCCGGCAAGGGGATATGGGTCAGGACCAGCTTCCGGGCGGCCGCGCCCTGTGCCACCTCGGCTGCTTCTGCGGGCAGGAGGTGGCCGCGGCTCTGGGGCGCGGGATCGTCCTCCTTGAGCGAGCGCAGGGCGGCCTCGCACAGGAACAGGTCGGCATGATCCGCCAAGCGGGGAAGCGCTGGGCATGGGCCCGCGTCGGCGGAGAAGGCGAAGATCTTGTTCGGGTCCTCGTCGGCGCCTCTGGCCTGGACCCGGAAGCCCCAGGTGCGGACGTAGTGCTGGGTCTCATCGGGCTCGAAGCGCAGGTCGCCGATCTCGATGGGTCTCTTGCCGTCGTGCTCGTCGAAGATGAAGCTCTTGTCGAAGAAGTTGACGTACCCCGCGCCGAGCGCGAGCTCGGAGAGCTGGGCCATGGAGCCGGGCGGGACGATCACCAGCAGCCGCTTCTTGGCGACGTCGATCCAGGGGTAGCTGTAGCGCAGCGTGATCAGGTCCAGGCAGTGGTCGGTGTGCATGTGGCTGATCACCACCGCATCCAGCTCGTCGGGCGTGTTGCGGCGCAGCAGCTGGGCAACCGTCCCGGGACCGGCGTCGAGCATGACTCGCGACCGACCTCCCTCGACGATGTACCCCGCGCAGGCTTCACCCGGATTTGGGCGGGCCGGGCTTCGCCCGAGCACGGTCAGTCGCATGTCCGCGTAGTTATCGCCGATTGCCCGACAGTGCGCATGTCAATTACGCGATTGACGAGCGTGACGGGCTCAGCGCGCTGCGAGGGGGATGTAATCGCGGGCCGTCGCGCCCGTGTAGATCTGGCGCGGACGCCCGATCTTGGAGTCCTTGGAGCCGATCATCTCCTGCCACTGCGCGATCCAGCCGGGGAGCCGCCCGATCGCAAAGCAGTTGGTGAACATGTTCTTGGGAAAGCCGATGGCGCGGTAGATGAGGCCGGAGTAGAAGTCCACGTTCGGGTAGAGCTTGCGCTTGACGAAGTACTCGTCGTGCAGCGCCACCTCCTCGAGCTTCTGCGCGATCTCGAAGAGCTGGTCGTCCGCCCCGGTTGCCGCCAGCACCCGGTCCGCCGCGGACTTGATGATCGTGGCGCGCGGGTCGAAGTTCTTGTAGACCCGGTGGCCGAAGCCGGGGAGCTTGAACTCATGCTTCGGATCCTTGGCCTTGTCGATGTACTTCTGGATGTCCCCGCCGTCCTCGGCGATGCGCTCGAGGGTGCGGATGACGGCCTCGTTGGCTCCGCCATGGAGTGGCCCCCACAGCGCGGAGATGCCGGCGCTGATGGATGCGTAGAGGTTGACGTGCGTGCTCCCCACCAGCCGGACCGTGGAGGCGGAGGCGTTCTGCTCGTGGTCCGCGTGCAGGATGAGCAGCAGGTCGAGGGCCTTGGCGACGTCCGGGTGCACCTCGTAGGGCTCGGCGGGCACCGCGAACATCATGTGCAGCAGGTTCGAGGCGTAGTCCAGGTCGTTGCGCGGGTAGACGTAGGGCTGACCGATGGCCTTCTTGAACGACCAGGCGGCCAGCGTCGGGAGCTTGGCGATCAGCCGCTGGATCGTCAGCTCCAGCGCGGCCGGGTCGAAGGGGTCGTGGCTGTCCTGGTAGAAGGTCGAGAGCCCCACCGTCGCGGAGGCGAGCACCGCCATCGGATGGGCGTCGTACGGGAAGCTGTCGAAGAAGCGACGCATCTCCTCGTGGACCAGGGTGTGGTGGGTGACGTTGCTGATCCAGGCGTCCAGCTCATCGCGGGTCGGCAGCTCGCCGTAGATGAGCAGGTACGCCACCTCGAGGAAGCTGCTCTGCTCGGCGAGCTGCTCGATCGGGTACCCGCGATAGCGGAGGATGCCGCGCTCGCCATCGAGGAAGGTGATCGCCGAGAGAGCCGAGCCGGTGTTCATGTAGCCGTGGTCCATGGTGATCAGGCCGGTCTCGGCCCGAAGGCGCGTGATGTCCACCGCCTGCTCGCCTTCCGTGCCGGTGATCACCGGGAGGTCGGTGGTTCGCCCCTCGTAGGTGAGCTTCGCGCGCGGGCCGTCGGCCGATTCGCGTCCGTTGCCGGCCACCCGCTCTTCGATACTGCCACCGGGCTGCGCGTCACCGTGGACCGCTGCGCGCTCGGTCAAGGGATCAAGCTGGATGCCCTGCACGATCTCGACCTGGCCTGGCGCGGTCGCTCGCAGCGGATAGCCGAACACCAAGCCGTCGGGGACGTCGTAGCCGCCGCGCAACGGTGCGGGGACCGCCGCCGAGAAGATCTCGCCGGTCGGCCGCGCGACGTTGCGCACCGTATCGATGACCGCGTTGGCGGCGCTCGCTGCTGAGGACTGGCCGCGCGCCTTGATGATCTCCGCGCCCCGCTGTTGCACGATCCGCACGAAGTCCTCCTGCAGCCAGTCTTCGTCGCCGATCACCTCCGGCGCGGGCCGCCCAGAGATGGTGGCGTGGTAGGCGTCCGGGAACTGGGTCGACGAGTGGTTGCCCCAGACGGCGAGGTCGCGGACCTCCTCGACGGCGACCCGGGCGCGAGCCGCGAGCTGTGAACGGCCACGATTCTCGTCGAGCATGGTCATCGCGAACCAGCGCTCGCTCGGAACTGCTGGGGCGTTCGCCGCGGCGATCAGGCAGTTCGTGTTGCAGGGATTCCCCACCACCAGCACGCGGACGTCACCCGCCGCGTTGGCGGCGATCGCCTGCCCCTGCGTGGTGAAGATGCCGCCATTGACGCGGAGCAGGTCCTTGCGCTCCATGCCCTCGCGCCGGGGCACCGCGCCGACGAGCAGCGCCCAGTTGACGCCAGAGAAGGCCTCCTCCGCGGACGAGGTGCGCACGACCCTGCGGACTAGCGGGAAGGCGCAGTCGTCGAGCTCCATCGCCACCCCCTCGAGCGCGGGCAACGCGGCGTCCAGCTCGAGCAGCTGCAGGTCGACGGTGGTCTCCGGACCGAACATCTGGCCCGATGCGATGCGAAACAGCAGCGCGTAGCCGATCTGGCCAGCGGCTCCGGTGATTGCCACCTTCACGTGGGTATCGGGCATCGTCTCCTGATCGTACGTCGCCTGACCCATACTTGTGTGCATGACCCGGGCCGACGCGACGCAACCTTCCATGGCGGCGCCCGAGGAGCGGGAGCTCAGCCTGGAGGTGGAGGGCGGCAGCATCGTGGGCTGGATGAGCGGCGACGGACCGCCGCTCGTGCTGCTCCACGGCGGCCCCGGCCTCTCCGAATACCTTCGCGGACTCGCCGCCGAGCTCGCCCCGGCGTTCACGGTGTTTCGCTACCAGCAACGAGGACTGGCCCCCTCTGTCACGGAGGGAGACCGCAGCGTCGAGGGCCACATGAACGATCTTGTTCGCGTGCTGGACGGCCTCGGCTGGCCGAAGCCATGGATCGCCGGCCACTCGTG
>VBGQ01000240.1 GCA_005882055.1 Chloroflexota bacterium | reverse complement strand
CGCAGGGTAGTTGATCAGCGCCCGGACCAGGGGGACGAGGCGACCCAGGAAGACCGCCCATCCGCCGTAACGCGCGAACCAAGCGTCGGCACGGTCAAGGTCCTCCGGCTGGATGTGGACGTACCGCCCCCAACGATCCAGCAGCGGCCGCCCACCCCAGGCCCCGATCAGATACCCGGCGAGCGACCCGAGCACCGCCCCAACCGTCGCGATCAGCAGGACCGCAAGCCAGCTCCAGGGCGCATGAGTCAGGGGCTCGACGACGCTCGGGTCCGTGGCCGACTGGCTCACCTTCCAACCGGCCATCGGCACGATCACCTCCGACGGGATGATCGGGATGAAGGTCTCAAGGCCGATGGCCAGCGCGACGCCGAGGTAGCCGACCGCGTCGTAGAGGGACAGGAAGAACGGGATGAGCGTGCGATCGATGAACTCGAGCAAGCGCTAGGTGGCCCTCGCTCCGCTCTCCCTGTCGTGCAGCGGCACCGCCACGCGACGTTTCGGCGTGGAGGCCGTCGCCGCTCGGGCCGCCATCTCCTCGCGCCGCACGCGCTCGTCGACGGTCAGCACGTGGACGCTGACCAGGATCGAGAGCAGCGCCGCTCCGGCCATCCAGCCACCGAGGAGATCCATCGGGTAGTGGGCACCCAGGTACAGGCGCACCAGGCTGATGGAGCCGATGAGGGCCAGCGCCACCGCGTACGCGGTCATGCCCTGGCGCCGGTCGCTCGAGAGCCGCGCCACGCAGAAGGCGACCAGCCCGTAGAAGACCGTCGCTCGCAGCGCGTGCCCCGCGGGGAAGTCGGCGATGTCGTCGAGGCCAACGCCGTGCACGTTGAAGATCGCGCTTCCCAGCTGGGTGAGGCTGATCTCAGGGATGGCGGTGAAGTACTTGAGGAGCCACTCGATGGGGAATGCGAGCGTTCCCAGGGCCAGCAGCAGCGCGAGGTCGCGACGTCCCTTCGCCAGCGCCAGGAGGCCGGTGAAGGCGAACCCGAGCGCCACGAACCACCCCGAGCCGAGCGCGCTGAGGCCGCGCAGCAGCAGGTCGAGCGGATAGGCGTTGGTCTGGACCCATGCGTGCACGGGCGGCACGACGTGGGTCATCAGCCACTCTTCGGGCCCGGTGTAGGTGGTCGTGCGCTTCAGCGTGACGAGCCAGAAGAGGCTCGGAAGCGCAATGAGGGTCAGGAGAAATGCCGCGGCCGGGCTGGGAACGGCACCGCCGAGACGGTCCTGAGCGTCGTCGCTGACGACCAGGCGGCTGGTCGGGTCCGGCAGTCGGCGCACGCTGCGTAGTATAGGTGCGGCCATGCCCCGGACCGATCTCCACGAGTCCCCTCCACTCGAGCTGGCGGGGCGTGACCTGACGGTCGATCAGGTGGTGGCGGTCGCCCGCCACGGCCTCCCGGTGGCGCTCGCCGACGATGCCCGGCGCCGCATGGAGGCATCTCGTTCGGTGATCGAACGGGTGGTGGCGGAGGGTCGGACCGTCTACGGCGTGACCACCGGGTTCGGTGACCTCGCCGACGTGCGCATCGACCCGGCGCGGACGGCCGACCTGCAGCGCAACCTGGTGCGGTCGCATGCCGCCGGCGTCGGCGCCCCGCTGCCGACCGACGTGGTGCGCGCCATGCTCGTCCTGCGGGCCAACGCCCTGGCGGTCGGCCTCTCCGGCGCCCGCGTGACCGTGGCGGAGCTGCTGTGCGACATGCTGAACGCCGGGATCCATCCGGTGATCCCCTCGCGGGGCAGCGTCGGCGCCTCGGGGGACCTCGCGCCGCTCGCACACCTGGCGTTGGTGGTCTGGCGCTGCTGAACGGCACGCAGCTGATGACCGCCATCGGAGCGCTGGCCATCGCGGACTCGAGGCGTCTCACCGAGACGGCGGACGTCATCGGCGCCATGAGCCTGGAGGCCATGGAGGGGACGGGGGTGGCCTTCGCGGAGGGGCTGATCGCGGCCCGACCGCATCCCGGCCAGGCCGCATCGGCCGCGCACCTGCGGGCACTGCTGGCGGGCAGCGAGATCGGCGCCGCCCACCGCGACTCGCCCCATCGCGTGCAGGACGCCTACAGCCTGCGCTGCATGCCCCAGGTGCATGGCGCGGTGCGCGACGTCATCGACCAGCTCGAGCGCGTGGTGAGCGTCGAGATCAATGCCGCCACCGACAACCCGCTCGTCTTTGCGGCCACCGATGACCAGCCCGACGGGGAGGTCATCTCCGGAGGCAACTTCCACGGCGAGCCGCTTGCGCTCGCGCTGGACTACGCAAAGGCGGCGATCACGGAGCTGGCATCGATCTCCGAGCGGCGCACCGCACGCCTGACCGACGGCCACCATTCGGGCCTGCCGCCCTTCCTCTCCGAGCATCCCGGGGTGGAGAGCGGGCTGATGATCGCCCAGTACACCGCCGCTGCCCTCGTCAACGAGCTGCAGACGCTGGCGCATCCATCCTCGATCGACACGATCCCGACCTCCGCGGACCAGGAGGATCACGTCAGCATGGGCGCGACCTCGGCCCTGCACCTTCTCGAGGTCATCGACCGGGCGTCGATCGTCCTTGCCATCGAGGGGCTGTGCGCGGCGCAAGGGCTCGATTTTCGAGCACCGATGCAGCCTGGCGCCGGCGTGGGGCGGGCACACGCGCGCCTGCGGTCGGCGGTCTCCCACCTCGCTGCGGACCGTCCCCCGTCGCCGGACATCGCCGCGGTCGGTGAGCTGGTGGTCCAGGGCGAGCTGCTGGCAGCAGCGGACGGCACCTGACCGATGCAGCCGGAGCGCGTCTCCTACTCTCTCGTCGACGAAGCCTCCTTCCCGGCGATTCCCGCGCCCGCTCGACCTGGATCGCGGTGCCAGACCTGCGACTACTGGGAGCGCCTGGACGGATCGAGGGACGCCCCGGACGCGACAGCGACCGATGCCTCTGCCCGCGAGGCGCCGAAGCTGGGCCGACTCCTCGCCGGCCGCAAGCTCGCGGGCGCCTACGGCATGCTCGCCTGGCGGAGCGATGGTGACGATCGTGTCGCGATCGGTTGGGCGCAATTCGGACCCCTCTCGGCCTATCCGCGCGCCCTGGCCATCCGTGAGCGATATCCGGAGCTGCCGGACTCGCCGGCGCCCTGGGTCATCACCTGCCTGCAGGTCGTCCCGGATGCGGGGGAGCGCGAGGCGCTCGCCATCGGTCTGCTCGAGGCCGTCTGCGAGGACCTCGACCATCGCGGAATCACCGCGGTCGAGTCATACCCGGAGGGGCCTGGGGACTGGACGCCCTCGGCAGGCCCCGCGAGCATCTATGCGGCGGCAG
>VBGQ01000239.1 GCA_005882055.1 Chloroflexota bacterium | reverse complement strand
GCCCACCAGCAGCCCGAGCCCGACCCTGGTCGTCACCTTGGACCACGCAGCCAGGGAGACGTAGCCCTCGAAGGCCGGCTGGTAGGCGTCGCCATAGATCGCGAGCAGGTGGTCGATGGTCCACAGGTGGTCGTAGCCAAGCTCGTCGACACGCCGGGCGGCCGCCTCGAAGGAGGCCCAATCGGTCGCCTGGCTCCACAGGCCGATCCCGAGCCGTGTTCGCGTCCGATCGCCCATCTGCTGACCCATGGTCGCCATTGTGGCAAGGGGCAAGGCATGGTGATGGCGCGGCTTGCGCCGCGCCATCGGTCTCGTCAGCTCGACGATGACGAGGAGGGTGAGGACTTGTTCCGATCACAGACGTGGGTTGGAGCGGCGGAACCCGACGCGGCCGCGCCGCCACCCGAGGGACTTGGATTCGGGCTCGCCGCCAGCGCGCTGCTGACGCCCACGACACCGAGCACGGCCACCAGGACCGCGCCTGCAAGTAATGCTCGGACACCTCGGCGTTGCGGAGCGGGCGATGGGGGCGGCGAGTTCATTGCGCCCGAAAGCTGTTCCATGAGGCAATCTCCTTTCCGTGATGCGCGTTTGTCTCCAGCGTGCCCTGCGCAAGTGAGAGGTTTCTGAAGCCGATGTCCGTGGCAGAGGTCGTTGCGATCCTCGCCGTGGGCGTCGCGGCCGGGACGATCAACACGGTCGTCGGCTCCGGGTCGCTGATCACCTTCCCGACGTTGCTGGCCCTGGGATATCCGGCGCTGGTCGCCAACGTGTCGAACACCGTGGGGCTCTTCCCGGGGACTGTGAGCGGCAGCATCGGGTACCGCCGCGAGCTCGCCGGCCAGGGGCGCAGGGCGCTGGTCCTGGGCGGCGCCGCACTCCTGGGCGGATTGTGTGGCGGCCTCCTGCTCCTGGCGCTGCCCCCTACCTCGTTCGGGCGAGTCGTCCCGTACCTGATCCTCGTGGCCTGCGGCCTCATCGCCTTCCAGGGACGCCTCTCCACCTGGCTGGCGCGCCACCGCGCCGCTGCAGCCCACCGTCCGCCAGCCCTCCTCGTGTTCGGCGTGTTCGTAACCGGGTTGTATGGCGGCTACTTCGGTGCGGCCCAGGGCGTGATCCTGATCGCCCTCCTCGGCATCCTGCTGGCGGATGACCTGCAGCGTCTCAATGCCCTGAAGAATGTCCTCACCGCGGCGGTCAGCGGCGTCGCCGCGATCCTCTTCGCCGTCGCCGGCCCCGTCGCCTGGCCTCCGGCGGTGCTGCTCGCGATCGGCGCGGTGCTCGGAGGACAGCTTGGCGCGGTGCTGGGCCGCCGCATGCGCCCCGCCGTGCTGCGCGTCGCGATCGTGGCCGTCGGCCTCCTGGTCGCGGTGACACTCGTGCGTTCGCGTCTGGTGATCCTCGCCGTCCTACTTGCGCTCGGCGGCAGCGGCGCCCCTGGCCCGATTCCGTTGGTGGGCGTCGGTCGATGGCCGGCCCCGTCGCCAAGCACCTCTTCGCCCGGCGCCGCCCTGGTGCTTCCCAGCGATGGTCCCGCTCTCGTTGTGCCTTCCGCGACGCCGAGCTCGAGACGGTCAATCGCCGCCTCCCCCTCCGCCACCCCGCGGCCGACCCCGCGATCCACCCCTCGGCCAAGCGCCAGGCCAACGCCGCCACCCACCCCTCGGCCAAGCGCCCGCCCGACGCCTGCTGCACAGCCGCCTCCGCCGCCCACCTCCGCCTGCCCCCTCTTCCCATCGACCAATGTCTGGAACAAGCGCGTCGACGGGCTCCCGGTGGCGGCCAACTCGGCGACCCTGGTCGCCACCATTGGGGCGGGTGCCCACCTCCACCCAGACTTCGGCTCGTACGCGGACTACGGCATCCCGTACAACGTGGTCGCCGCGGGAACGGCGCGGGTGCATGTGAGCTTCGACTATGCGGACGAATCAGACATCGGGCCCTACCCAATCCCGCTCCACCCGCGGATCGAAGCTGGCAGCGACCGGCACCTGCTCATGTGGGACACGGCGGCCTGTCGGCTGTACGAGCTGTTCGCCGCGGCCAAGACCGCGTCGGGATGGCACGCGGGCTCCGGCGCCATCTGGGACCTGCGATCGAACGCCTTGCGTCCGGACGGCTGGACGAGTGCGGACGCAGCCGGTTTACCGATCCTGCCAGGGTTGGTTCGCTACGACGAGGTTGCCGCGGGCGTGGTCCGGCACGCCATCCGCTTCACGGCCCCTGCCACGCGATCCGCGCACATCTACCCCGCGCGCCACGACGCCGGTGATGGGTTGGCCCCCACCCTGCCGCCCATGGGCACCCGGCTGCGCCTCAAGACGGGCTTCGACACCGGCGGCTTCAGTCCGCGCATGCGCGTCATCCTGACCGCCATGCAGCGCTACGGGATCATCCTGGCCGACAACGGGTCGCCGTGGTTCTTCTCCGGCGCATCGGATCCACGCTGGAACGACGACGAGCTGAACCAGCTCAAGGCGCTGGTCGGCGCCGACTTCGAGGTGGTCAACACCTCCGGATTCGTGAACGGGTGAGCGTCCCGCGGCCGGGAATTCTCAGACGTTTCTCAGGAAAACGCGCCATCCTGCCGGCATGACACACCTGCCAGAAGACGTCGCGAGCGGCTCCGACCCTTCGCTCGCGCCCCCTGTCTACCAACCCCCGGCCGCTCCCGTTCGAGCTCGCGTCCGAGCCCCTCGACCGTGGATCGCGCCCGTGGTCATCGCGCTCGTGGTCGGGATGCTCTCCGGGAGCATGAGCGCGATCGCCATCACCAACCTTCTGCGCTCAGATTCCACTTCTCCCTTGAGTGCGGCCACCAACAGCACCACGGTCAGCAATGTCCGCCTCGACCAGACATCCGCCGTGACCGATGCGGTGAAGAAGGTCTCGCCCGCGGTGGTGACCATCCAGGTTCGCTCCGGCGGGGGCGGAGGCGGCTCGGGATCGGGCTTCATCTTCAATGCCAACGGCTGGATCCTTACCAACCGGCACGTCGTCGAGGGTGCCAGCGAGATCCAGGTCGTGCTCGCGGACAGCCGTACCTACACGGGCACCGTGTACGGGATCGACACCCTGACCGATCTCGCCATCGTCAAGGTGAACGCCACCGGACTCCCCACGGCGCCCCTCGGCACCAGCGCCGACTTGCAGCAGGGTCAGCTGGCGGTCGCCATCGGCAATCCGCTCGGCACCTTCGAGAATACCGTCACCACCGGCGTGATCTCCGGGCTGGGGCGGCAGATCACCGCCGGTGACGTCAGCCAGACGAGCTCCGAGAGCCTGAACAACCTGATCCAGACCGATGCCGCCATCAATCCGGGCAACTCCGGCGGCCCGCTGCTGAACAGCGCCGGCGAGGTCATCGGCGTGAACACCGCGCTCCTCCGAGCCCGTCACGAAGCAGTTGGCCAAGGACAAGGGACTGAGCGTCGACCACGGTGCCCTGGTTGGTCCGCCGGCCAACGGCAGCTCCAGCGGCATCGTCAGCGGGAGCCCTGCCGCAAGCGCGGGTCTCAAGGACGGCGACGTCATCACCTCGGTCGACGGACAGGCCGTCGACACCAGTCACGACCTATCGACACGCATCGTGACCCATGCACCCGGTGACAAGGTCGTGCTCACCGTCCAGCGCGGCTCGAGCAGCATCCAGGTGAACCTGACGCTCGGCACCCTACCTGCACAGGGCGGCTGACCACCGACCCCTCCGCGACCGGGCCGCTGCCCGTTGGGGCAGCGGCCTCGTCGTTCCCAGCGGGCCGCTCAGCGCGTGCCAACCTTGACGTCGCTCGCGCCGTCCAGCACTTCGATCTCGGTAGCGGTCCACGCGGTATCGAAGGACGTGCTGCCCTCGCCGCCAACCCGGACTGGGCATTCATCGTGCCCAGGATCGGGGGCCTGGCCGCCGTGGCCCTGGCGGCCACCTGGCTGGCTATCCGCGCGTTTCGGTCGTACCAGCGCTCGGTCTAGGCGGTCTCGTCCGCCCTCGTGATGCGGCGCCGGGTCGAGACTTCGACCTTGGCGTCGCGTCCTTCGTGGAACGGGTGCTCGACGAGCGCGAGGAGCCGGCTCGACATGAAGCGTCCCGTTCGCACCGGGGTGCCCGTGCGGGTCACCTCGCTGACCTCGACGACGCCACGCGTGGTGGTCACTTCGAGGCGACGCCCGGCGCGGGTCGCTTCGATGACGAAGGTCTGCGTGCCCTGCCCAGTGTCGACGACTGCTTCGACCCGATCGCCCTTGGCCACCCTTCACCTCCGCGGCTGCGCGAGCTCGACTCACGCTGGTACGCGCAGCCTAGCATCGCGTCGTTTGCGCGCCGACATCCCGGTCCCGGTTGGCGGCGCAACGCAGCGCCGCGGGTTAGTGACCGGCTGAGGTGCGCTCGAGGCGGCGAAGATCGGCGCGGGCCTGGACCATCACCCGGGCGGCGCCGATGCTGAAGAGCGGATGAGGCAGGAGCTGACGCTCGGCGGCGATGGTGCGCCGCAGCGAGGCTCGCTTCCGCTCGAAATGGAAATTCCTCCGCACGCCTATTGGGAGGCGCATGTGGCGTGCCAAGCGCGAAGCAGCCCCGCTCAGGCGTCCTCGCCGGCGACCTGGATCGACTCGAAGCGGATCGCGCGCGGGCCGGCGTACGACGAGAACTGCCCGGTCTCGGCTGAGAAGCGTGCTCCGGCCATGGCCTCGAACAGGTTGCCGGTCACCGAGCCGCCCTTGATCGGGTGGGTCCCGTCGGGACCGGTCTCGTACCCGAGGCGGATCTCCATGCCGAAATTTCCGGTCACCGCGTCCACGTTGGGCGCCGAGAACGCGACGACCTGGTAGACCGATGGCTCCCCGCGCAGCAGGTCCGCCATGGGGGTCGGCCCCGGCGTGATCTCGGCGAGGCCCGGCCGCCCGGTAGCAGGAAGGTCCAGGTACTGCGCATAACGTTGGGTGGCGGTCCGCGCGCGGAGCACGCCATCCTCGATGACAAGCAGGTCCTGGCCGGCCAGGCCATCTGGGTCGAACCGATAGGAGAGGACCGAGAACGGGCGGAGCGCATTGGATCGCAGGGTGAACGGATCGCCAGTGTGCGGCCGATCCAGGAAGACGGACTCGCCGATCTCGAATCGCGAGAGGCGCGCATACGCCGCGCCCGCCGAAGTCTGCGTGAGGTAGGTGCTGGCGGAGCCCAGGACACTCGCGGAAAGGATCTGGTCTGCCGCGATATCGGTGAGGACAACGGTGCCCAGGCGAGTGCGCGGGCGGCGGGCGTGGGTCGCGTCGCGCGCGTGGCGCGCAGCCTCGCGGATCATCTCGGCCAGGCGAAGGTCCTCCAGGCGGCGCACCTCATCCTGCCGGAAGAATTCGGATTCCTGGTCGCCGTCTGCCAGCAGGTTCAGCTCGGAGAGGACACG